>CAZMEG010000156.1:0-7461 GCA_964565205.1 uncultured Cytophagia bacterium | reverse complement strand
CATTTGTTAAACTTCCTGCAAATAAAAGGCCATTTTTTATTAGAAATATCAGGCAAGAACTAAAATAAATTAAATATTTCATACCCTTCCATAAGTATTATATAATTAATCCTTTACAGGAATCACCTTACGTTTTGGTTCTATTAAGACGTTTAATTTCTTAAATTGAGTGTTTATATTATTTTCATTTACAATGCCAACTTCCACAGAATAAGAACGATCTGGCGGATTTTTCACATTGGCAAATAAAACCTCCACTTTTTTACCCGCCGGTATGGTATCTCCCTGACCCGTACGTTTTAAAACTACACGGTTACCCTGAACTTCCACGTTAAAACCACCATTAATGGTAAACGAATTAGCAATTTTAACTTTTGAAAGATCAAATTCTGCAGGAAAAATTACGACAATTTGAGCTTTTGGCTGTAACTCTTCCGTAGTAACAAAAGAAATTTCATAAATAGAAACCGACTCAGCCTGCGGCTGTAAAGGGTGAATTTTAACCGAGTCTGCTGTAGCAGCAAAACTCGGTCTAATTAAAAATAAAATTACAAAGCCGGTAAAAAATACCCATTTCATAATCTTGCTCCTGTTCCTGTACATTACATTGTGCAAAAATGAAACATTCAAGTTAACTTTTCCTCATAATATTTTAAATTTAAAAGAAATTGCAAACTCCATACCATGAATAATTAAAAGATCTTAACATTTAAGAATTTTCGCTAATGAATTGTTAGTGGGAGCGTCAATATTTTATTTCAAAATAGCTCGCAATAATATCAGAAATCCCTTTCCATCATTTTCTGCCAGTTTTAAATTTTTCTCTGCTTTTTTAAAATTTGGATTTAATTTTAAAGCGGTCCTGAACTCCTCCAAAGATTTTAAGAATAAATTGCGGCACTGGATTAAATAAGCCACGCCTAAATTATTTCTAATGTCTGCATAATCAGGATTTTTTTTGAGCAACTCCTGTAATCTGTTAATATACTGCTGGATAAATTGATCATCTTTCCCTTTCCCCCCGTACATAAATTTCAAATAAAATTCATTTTCAAAATCACACCCTTGATCCGAAAGTATTCTGTTTCCCTCTGCTTGTAAAATCTGATAGGCTTCTTGATAATTTTCATCTAAAAGCAATTCCTTTATCTTTTCTATCCGCTGTCGTCTCACTTCCTGACCATTCATAGAATTATCTAAGTGTTGAATAATACGATTCCGAATAAGCTGAATAGCCGGTAAATTGACTGAACCTGTATGAATAGCCTCTCCTAACAAAGCGAAAGCCAAATTGAGGTGGACTTCTCTGTATTTTTTATTTATTTCTAATGCTTTCTCCAGGTAATCTATGGCTTCTTTAAATTCCTGTTTATAAATGAAGGCTAAACCCAGATAATTTTTTAAGTCAGCAAAATCGGGGGCTTTCTCTTCACCCTGTTTTAAAACTTCAACGGCTTTATCAAATGATTTAGTTAATAAATAAGCCTTGCCAAGATTAACATACGCTTCTGAATAAGAAGGATCGATCTCAAGCGCAAGGCGAAATTGTTCGATAGCTTCTTCTGGCAAATTTCGTTTTATAAATAATAGGCCTAATTTATTGGCAGAGGGAGCATGCCGGACAGCTTTAACTTTTTCAGAAATATAATAAAGTATTTCCATTTCCGTTATCATGGATTGATGCGTGTTTTTCATCAATTGTCCAATTCTTTCAGCCGGTAAATTTTTTTCAACATTTATTTCTTTAGATTCGATTACCTGACCATTTAAAAATACATTTGAAATGATTTTTTCCTGGGGTTGTGAATAGCTGGTTTGAATATGAAACTTTTTTCCCCCTAAGGTAACGTCATTGTTAAGTCCCAAAGCTTCCATGTTCTCACTCAAGTTTCTACGATAAGTTTAAAAGATTAAATTAACTTAAGTAAAATTTCAGTAATGATATCGGTAAAGTCGTACACCTACTTAAGAACTATCCTGTAACGATTCAATGGCCTTACGCAATCGAATGATAGACTCTTCAAGATTATCTAAAGACGTTGCATAGGAAATGCGGACATGTTTTTTCGACCCAAATGCCTCACCGGGAACCAGAGCCACACTTACTTCTTCCAACACATAGGAACAAAAATCCATAGCCGATTGAATAATCCCGCCTTTGTAACTTTTCCCCAGCAAATCCGAAATATTCGGAAAAAGATAAAAGGCACCCTTGGGTTCTCTACAATATATCCCATTTAAATCGTTTAGCTCTTTTACCATAAACTTTCTACGCTGATCAAACGCCTCAAGCATGGCCCCGGTAAGAGTATCTCCGGCCTTGAGAGCGGCTACACTTGCCCATTGAGAAATGGAACAGGGGTTTGAAGTACTATGACTCTGTATTTTACTCACCGCTTTTACAACGTCAGTCGGAGCAGCCAGATACCCTATGCGCCAGCCGGTCATGGCGAATGCTTTCGAAACCCCATTGATCAACACAACCCGATCTTTTATTTCTTCAAAAGATGCCAGACTCACATGCCGATAACCATCATAAATTATCTTCTCATAAATTTCGTCCGACAGAATATAAATATCTTTTTGAGCTAAAATCTCTACCAGAGATTGTAATTCCTCATAGGTGTAAACACACCCCGTAGGATTACTGGGACTGTTGAAAATAATCATTTTAGTGCGATTATTCAGGGCTGCATTCAACTGTTCCGGCTGGATTTTAAAATCATGCTCTTCACCGGTCTGAATAATAACCGGTTGTGCTTCTACAAATCGAATCTGTTCAGGATAACTTGTCCAGTAAGGAGAGGCGATAATCACTTCATCCCCTCGTTCACATAAAGCCAGTAATGTATTGATGATGGCATGTTTGGCCCCGCAGGTCACTACAATTTGTGAAGGCGAATACTTTAGACCATTGTCCTGCCAGAGCTTCTCACAGATAGCTTCTTTAAGTTCGAAAATTCCGGTACTGGGCGTATATTTGGTCATTCCATTTTCAATCGCCTTGATAGCTTCCTTTTTTATTATTTCTGGAGTATCGAAATCGGGTTCTCCTGCTCCCAGGTCAATAACATCTCTGCCGGCACGCCTGAGCTCATCCACCTTGGTTGTAACGGCAAGGGTCTGTGAAGGTTGAATGTACTCTATTCTTTTTGATAACTTCATCAGGCTCCTTTCATTATGGCACAAATACAGGCTACGTCTACGATATCCTGCCAGGCACAACCTCGCGATAGATCATTCATCGGTCGCTTCAAACCCTGTAATATAGGTCCTAAAGCCTGAGCCCCGGCCAACCTTTCCGTTAATTTGTAGGCAATGTTACCGGCATCAAGATCAGGAAAAATCAGTACATTGGCGCGCCCGGCGATAGGACTCTCGGGGGCCTTTCTCCGTGCTACTGATTCAACCAGAGCTGCATCCACCTGAAGCTCCCCATCGATTAATAAATCCGGTTGCTTCTCAGAAGCTAATTGAGTAGCCTTTTGAACTTTTTCCACCATCGGATGATTCGCACTTCCTTTGGTCGAGAATGAAAGCATAGCCACTCTGGGTTCTTCACCTGTAAGCATTTTATGCGTTGAAGCCGAAGTAATCGCTATATCCGCCAACTGTTCCGCAGTGGGATCGGGTACAACTGCACAATCCGCATAAGTTAAAACTTTATCCTTAAAAATCATTTCAAAAGTGCTTGAGAGTATGGAAATATCCTCCTGCAAACCTATGACCTGAATGGCGGCTCGAATAACCTCCCCGGTAGTATGAACGCTTCCAGCTACACACCCATCTGCATAACCCAGACGCACCATCATGGCGCCAAAATATAGAGGAGTTTGAATCAGCTCCAGAGCTTGTTCACGTGTAATTCCTTTATGAGCCCGTAAACTATACAATTCTTCCGAAAATTTATTAAGAAAAGGATTTTTTCGTAAATCCACAAATTCAACGTGAGACAAATTAATAGAATGCTTTTCGGCTACACTTCTTATTTCTTCTTCTTTCCCTAATAAAATACAATTTAGAATTTCGTTTTGGGCTAAGAAATCAACAGCTTTTAAAACTCTTGGTTCTGTACCCTCTGGAAATACGATCTTTTTATTTGAGCTCTGAGCTCTTTTTCGTAAACCTTCAATAAAATTCATTATTCAATTGGCAAATTTCTCTTTCAATTTTAATTCCACTTCCTTCGGAACGAAGGAACTTATATCGCCATGAAATTTCGCTACTTCCTTAACAATGGTGGAATTTAAGTATGTGTATTTTTCATTGGGCATAAGAAATACGGTGGCAATATTTTTAGCAAGTTTTCGATTCACCAGTGCCATCTGAAATTCATATTCAAAATCTGAAATAGCGCGTAACCCTCGTACTACGGCGATGGCTCCCTTCTTTTGAGCATAATCCATCAATAGGCCGTCAAAATTTTCAACAATGACATTGGTTAAATTTTTAATAGAATTTTTAATCATTTCCATTCTTTCATCCACAGTAAAAAGAGGGACTTTGTAAGGATTATTGGTTACCGCTACAATCAACATATCAAATAAATTCCTTGCCCTTTCAATGATATCAAGGTGACCATTGGTGATAGGATCAAAAGTACCTGGATAAATAGCTATTTTATTCTGATCTTTCATTCTGGTAAAAGGATACCGCCGAATCGCCTATCTTTTTATTTATTTTCTGAACTAGACTTCCAACATTTTGGGGGAGCATTTCTTTAGAACTATGTTCTATGACCATCCATCCATTCTTTTTTAAAATTCCAGCTTCCTGAACCAACTTTAAAGTTTGCACAGCAACCCCCGCCTTGTAAGGTGGGTCCGCTATAATTAATTGACAACGAATATTTTCATTCTGTAAATATTTTATTGCTCGCTGCACTGGAATTGATAAAATACGTGCCTGCTGTATGAAACCTGTTGATTCTAAATTAGATTTTAAAACTTCAACAACTTTTAAATTGGATTCTACAAATATAGCCTCTTTCGCGCCACGGCTTAGTGCTTCAATTCCGAGGCTTCCAGTTCCGGCAAATAGATCTAAAACAAGGTCATCTAAAAAGTTTATATTTTCCAGTACATCAAATATTATTTTTTTGGCTCGATCCGTCGTGGGTCTAACTTTTAAATTCCTGGGGGCTTTTAAATAATGACCCTTTTTAGAGCCGGAAATGATCCGCATTATTTACAGGATCATATTAACCCTATTCTTCATATAAATATAAATACAAAACCATTGAATAGCCACCGCCCCCAGCTCTTTCTCTCTCAGGAGAAGCTAAAATCACTTTAGACGTTTCAATATTAAAAGATTGATTGGCTAATTGAGTTAAAAAGTTCCCGAGCGAGGCTCGATCACCGGTTATGCGCACAAAAATGGGAACCTTTTTATGGCTATCTGTAACAATTTCCTGTCTTGCCTGTATAGTGCGGAGTCGAATTCCTGATTGTTGAGCAACATTTCGCATCCAGCTACTCAATTGTGGAACATCTACAGTTGTAGGTTGACCAACCCCATAATTGGCAGATGAATTGGTTAGAGTATTTAAAATAAGCACTTTAATCCAGGTTTGGCCGGCGCTTCTAACCTGTTCTTTGGAAACAACCTCAAAATCTCCTGCTAAACTCCCTCTTAACGTATTAATAATTTGATCAGCGCCATCATTATTCGGGGCAAAAATTTCCAGAGTCAGTTTATTCCCCACCTGAGAAAGCAAAGTCAATTTTGCGTTAGATGGAACCGATGCCACGGTCTGGACCACAGAGTTTAGTGAAGCTTTGGTGCTTAAGATGATATTCTCAAGATATCCTGGTATCTGTGCGGTCTGTTCTTCGGGGGTTTGTTCCGATGTGGGTGGTTCTTCAACAAATCCAGGTACTTCGCCCTCTTCCTGAGGCGTTTCCTCCAGACCCTCTATTGGCTGGGACTGTTCTTCAGTAACACCAGATTCACCACCCTTTTTAAATATAAGAAAATAAGCCAGCACACTTAAAATAACAATAGCCCCTATAATAATGTAAGTTGAAATGTTAGAACTCCCATGTCCTTTAAAATTGTAATCATAATCGGTAGAATTTTCAGAAGAGCCTAATCCATACTCTGAAGAATTAAATTTCGGTGGCGTGAAATTGGTGTCCTGGGTGGTTTCTTCTAATTTTTTTTCTTCATTTCCCCCTTTATCATCACCCATTAAATTAATATTAACCATAAAGAGACTCCTATAATAAATTAACTTTCAAGGCCCCGAAAAGCAGCGCCCGCAGCCACCATGAATTTTTCATAGGATGGCTGTTCATAGTTTTCTTTCGCCTGCCCTGCCCATCTTACTTTTTTAAATGGATTGGCCTTTTCAATTCTAACGTCATGAGAATTTTGCAGCTCTTCCACGAGACGATTTTCTAAGGCTTCTCCATATAAAAATATTTCATCCAGATCTTCTACACTCCGTCCCAATTGATAATCGAGCATGATTTTGCGTAATTCTTTAGAAATAAAGCGAGCCTTATTTTCGAAATCATTTCCATTGGTATGATCTTCTATGGAGTAATCCGCTTCATAATATAAGTAAAAATTATCTCCTTCTAAAATGGAAAAATTAAGAGTTCCTGATTCTACATCAATTAAACCAACACGTTCAGTGGGTTTTAAATCATAATTAGCCACGACTGCTCTCTGTGCTGTAAACACATCCACATCAATTACTCTTAAGTTAAGATTAGCCTGTTCGAACATTTGTCTGACAAAATCAATAATTCTTTTTCTAACGGTTACTACTATTACATGATCAACCGATTCTGTTGAATCAAATTTAGTATGTAAAGGTTCGTAAGATATTATGTACTGGTCAAGCGGTGAAATAATAAACTGCTGGACCTCCCAATTTATTTGATCCTCAAGATAAAGCTTGGCTACTTCCCGATCAACCGGATATTTCTTAATAAGAGTAAATCTTGAATCAAGAGCAAAAACTGCATCTGTTGCATTAATATTTTGGGATTCATATAGCTTTCGAATATCTTCTGCAAATGTCGAAATCGTGCTTTTATCAGAAATACTCTCATGGTCAAAATTTTGCCTCGTCTGACCTTGCAAAGCGGAAGTAACATGGTACTCATCCTGAACCTTTTTAGCTGCTACCAGCCGCAAACGATCATCGATCAAGCTCACTCCAAGATATTCGAAAGATTCCTCCTCTGTCATATTAAAATCCTTTTTAAGTAAATCCTGGTTAATTATTGTGCTTTAGTAGTAGCTTCCCAGCTCTTTTTTCCACCTTCAATCTTTCCGTGATTCTTTATTCTCAGGCCACCTATCCGATAGCGAAGGAAATCGCTTTTAATTATCTCGATGTCTTCGCTATCAATGGGGCAATAAATATTTATATATTTAATAGCCGAAGTATCCACATAGACTAATTTATAAGGTTCATAAAAAGTAGGACAGTGATATAAAGAATCC
>CAZMEG010000155.1:3911-7515 GCA_964565205.1 uncultured Cytophagia bacterium | reverse complement strand
GGTAAACGATACGATTCGAGTTGGTAGTAGTATTGTTCATATTGGTAAATTAAAGGGGGAAGATAAAATTGAGAATCCAAAAGTCATCGCCCGGGTAAACCAAAAGGTTCGTAAGTCGACGGCTCGAAATCATACCGCCACACATTTATTACACAAAGCACTGCGGGAAATTCTTGGCACTCATGTCACGCAGGCCGGTTCACTCGTAGCGCCGGATCATCTTCGTTTTGATGTCACCCACTTCCAGAAAATTCCACCAGAACAACTGGAAGAGATCGAAGCCCGGGTTAACGAGAAAATCCGTGAAGATTTACCGGTGGAAATCTTTTACACTTCTTTTGTGGAAGCTCGACAGATGGGAGCGATGGCTATTTTTGAAGAAAAATACGGTGAGCGGGTACGTGTGGTCAAAATTGGCGATTACAGTATGGAATTATGCGGTGGTACTCACTTAATTCATACCGGTGAGATGGGCTACTTTCGCATTTTGACAGAATCCAGTGCAGCGGCTGGGATTCGACGTCTGGAAGCGGTAACCGGCGAACGCGCTGATGTGTTGTTGAGGCAAGAACGAGCCATTTTGCACGAAATCCAAAATTTGCTTAACTGTCAGCACGATGAAATCGCCGATAAAATTGAAAGCCTTCTGCAACAGAAAAAAGAACTGGAAAAAGAAATTCGTGAACTTCGGTTAAGACAGGCTCGAGAAAAGATCAATGAACTTCTGTTGAAACCACAGATGGTCAATGGCTTCAAAGTGATTTCATCTAAGTTAGATATAAAAGATGTAGAAGAACTGAAGCAGGTGAGTGATACTCTGAGGGCCAAGCTGGGATCCGGTGTAGGTGTATTAGGAACCATCATTAATGGTAAGGTCTCGCTGGTCTGTGTGGTTACCGATGACCTCATCAGTGAAAAAAGCTTACGGGCTGGTGATATTATCAAAGAAGTAGCCGCCATCACGGAAGGGGGCGGTGGTGGACGGCCTCATATGGCTCTGGCGGGTGGTAAAAATCCTAAAAAGCTGGATCAAGCTCTGGCCAAAGTACCTGAAATTGTCAGTAAATTACTCCAAAAGTAGTCCAGGTTGAGACTTTGACTATTTTTGAATCGTTAATTAAAATAAAACAGGAAAAGGGTGCGGGATATTTAGTTTTATTAGATCCCGATAAATGGGAAAAATCTGAAATGATTGAAATGGCCAGGATGGCTGAAGAATCCGGTGTGGATGCCATACTAATGGGTGGCAGCCTTTTGCTCTCCGCTTCGCTGGATGAGATAATTCAGGCCATTAAAGCAAAAATCCACATTCCAGTTATCATATTTCCGGGCAGTTTGGTGCAGATCTCCAAGTTTGCCGATGCCATCTTTTTCCTTTCTCTAATCAGTGGCCGTAATTCTAATTACTTGATCGGTGAGCAGATTCAGGCAGCGCCCTTGATCAAAGCCTTTAACATCGAGCCCATTTCCGTGGGTTACATGCTCATTGAATCGGGTCGGATTACTTCGGCGGAATTTATGAGTAATTCGCGGCCCATCCCCCGGGATAAACTGGATATTGTGAAGGCCACCGCGCTGGCAGCTCAATATCTTGGCATGAAGATGGTGTATCTGGAAGCCGGCAGTGGTGCCGACCAGAGCGTACCGGATGATATGATTCGAGCCGTGATGGATTACACGAATTTACCCATAATTGTTGGCGGAGGCATTCGTACACCTGAGGAGGCTCACAGGAAAGCCAAAGCGGGCGCTGCGTTTGTGGTTACTGGAAACATACTTGAAAATAAGCATAATTCTCTCATGATGAAAGAATTTGCTGAGGCTATTCACTATTTAACACCAAGGAGGGAAAATTGATCGATATTCACTCCCATGTACTGCCCAAGATCGATGACGGGCCGCAAAGCTGGGAAGAATCCATGGCTATGATTCGCCTGGCTCAGGAAGATGGAATTGAAGAAATTGCCATTACCCATCATATCTTAAGCAATCTGGCTTATGAACGGGAAGAAGAAATTATTATTAAATTCCAGGAATTACAAAAACGCATTAAGGCTGAAAATTTAAAAGTTAAAATACACCTTGGCTCCGAAATTTATGCCCAACCCGATATGGAACTATTCCATACCATCTCAACATACAATAATAATAAAAAATATTTTCTTGTAGAATTTCCTATGCAGGGCATTCCAAAATTTGTTGCGGATAGATTTTTTGATCTGGTCCTGGATGGTATGGTTCCCATCATTGCCCATCCCGAAAGAAACATGAGCATTATTAAAGACCCTCAGTTAGCTTTCGATTTTGTTCAACGCGGAGCCTTACTGCAGACAAATGCTGGAAGTTTGGTCGGTCGACATGGGGATAGAGTTCGCACCACGGCCTTTATTTTAATGAACAGCCAGTTAGTACATATCGTTGCAAGTGATGGCCACAATGTCCATCGAAGGCCGATTAAGCTAAGTGATGCCTGGCAGGTAGTTTGTCAGCACTGGGGCGAAGATCGGGCCCACCTGTTATTTCGAGAAAATCCTCGTAAGGTTTTACAGGGAGAGGATATCTTACCGGCAGAACCCCAACCTGTTCGACCCTTGGAGTATAGTGTCTCCTCACCATTCGGTTTTATCAAAAGATTCTTCGGAAAAGATTGATGTTTACCTTTCTAAATTCCGCTATTTTAATAGGATTGGTTGCTGTTGCATTACCTGTTTTAATTCATTTATTTACCCGCCAAAAAATTAAAACGGTATATTTCAGCAGTTTAAAATTTTTAAAAGAGCTTCAAAAACAGCAGATTCGTAAATTAAAAATCAGACAGATTCTTCTGTTGATCCTGCGAACACTTGTTGTTTTGTTCCTTGTCCTGGCGTTTGCTCGACCAACACTGAAGAAGACTCGCTCATCTGCACTGGAAACCGGTGCACAAATTTCCGCGGTCATCATTCTCGATAATACCTTAAGCATGGGTCGAGAAGTACAGGGAACCAGATTAATTGACGAAGCCAAAGAACGTGCTCTAAAAGTTTTGGATTATCTGCGGCCAGGCGATGAAATGTATTTACTCTATCCCCAGCATCCCCCGGTTTTTGCTCATGAAGGACCTCGTTTTAGTCTGGAAACCATGTCTGATTTAATTAAAAATACCCGTTTATCTTATCGGACTACCGACTATTATAACGCTTTGTTGCTCGCCAATAAAGTGTTATCAGAATCGCACAATATAAATCGCGAAATATATTTAATTGGGGATCTGCAAAAAAACGGATTAGTGATCTCTCAGAACAACCACACCGGTGCTATTCAGAGTGAAAATACCCATCTATTTGTCTTGCCCGTAGATGGTCGGAAATCTGAAAATTTGAATATTACGCGCGTACAACCTGCTTCCCAAATTCTTGAAAAAGGAAAGGTTGTAGAAATTGAGGTAAGTATACGCAATAATTCCGATGTTCCTCAGAAAAATAAACTGGTACATCTATTTGTCAATGGTAAACGGGTGGGGCAAAATGTTGTGAATTTAGAACCGCACAGTGAAACAACTATTCTCTTTCGCATGGTTCCTGATCGAGCAGGCATGCAAACCGGTTATGTGTTACTGGAAGAT
>CAZMEG010000155.1:0-3811 GCA_964565205.1 uncultured Cytophagia bacterium | reverse complement strand
TTTCGTATTTTGGACGAGATAAAAATTTTGCTTGCAGGTAACCGACCACAGGACACCCATTTTATTCGGCTGGCTCTTCAACCTGCGAAAGATCACACATCTTATATGAAAATAACACAGATTAATGCCGGACAATTGCCTTCACAAAATTTCAGTGACTTTCAAGTGGTTATTCTTGCCAATGTACCTCAGCTTGACAACACCACCATACTTAAGCTACAGCGATTTGTTGCCGAAGGCGGCGGGTTAATGGTTTTCCTTGGTGACAACGTGGATTTAAGAAATTACAATGAGCTTTTACAGAAAAAATTGAATTTACCTTTATTAAGTGAAGTTCATGGCGGAATTCGTAAAGATCAATTTTATACCATAGATAAAGTGGATTTCAGTCATCCCATTTTTTATGGTGTATTTGAAAATAAAAAAAGGCAATTTATTTCTCCCCACATTCAACGGTATGTTCAGATAAAATCTGGAAAACCCGTGGATAAAATCATGGAATATGGTAATGGCGAACCCTTTTTATTTGAATCAAAATATAAACAGGGCAGGATCATGTATTTTACTACCTCCATTGCTCCGGAATGGTCCGATCTGGTTTTTAAAGGCATTTTTGTACCGACCATTTATCGGGGCGTGGTTTACTTAGCCGGTGGAACTTCTGAAGAAAAGACAGAGTTTTTGATAGGTGATGAGATAGTTTATCAGCCAGAAAAAAATTTGCGAAGTAGTGAGTTTATTCTGGAAAAACCTGACGGCCGTCAGACAAAAATTAAACCCGAGATCTCGCAGGGAACTTATTTACTCAGAATCAAAGATACCGATCTTCCAGGCATTTATAAACTATTCGTTGGTTCACAGCTAATTAATCAGTGGGCAGTAAATTATAATTCTGAAGAGTTAAAAACTGAAAAATTCGAAATAGATACTCTGAGTGAAGTTTTACCTGAGGTGCAAATAACTAAAATTGACAATATTGAAGAAATGCCTGATAAATTAACCGAATCTCGTTTTGGCCAGGAACTCTGGAAATATTTTGTGGCCCTGGCGTTAATTCTAATGATTGGTGAAATGCTTTTAATTAAAGAGAAACAAAACGTAGAAGCACAATCAGGAGGTGTTTAATTTATATTGTACGAGACAAATCAGCAGTTTAGAGAAAGAGCTATTTTAATCGGGATCAGTTTGAACCATCGAGATCGATGGCAAACAGAAGAACATTTAGAGGAACTGGCCGCACTGGCTGATACGGCCGGTGCAGAAGTCATTGATAAAATTATTCAGGAACGACCGCGTATCGATCCTGCTTATTTTATTGGCAGAGGAAAAGCGCAATATATTTCTAATCTGGCTGCTGAAACAAATGCTGACGTCATTATTTTTGATGACGACCTGAGTCCTGCTCAGGTACGCAATCTGGAAAAATTGACTGGCAAAAAAATTCTGGATCGCAGCGGTTTGATCCTGGATATCTTTGCACGACGTGCCAAAACCAAAGAAGCGCGGACCCAGGTTGAACTGGCCCAGCTCAAGTATCTGTTGCCTCGCCTTACCCGCCAATGGACCCACCTTTCCCGGCAGGTAGGAGGTATTGGCACGCGAGGTCCTGGCGAAACCCAGTTAGAGGTAGACCGACGGGTGATTCGGCAAAGAATTAATGCTCTCACCCGCGCACTGAACAAGATTCAAAGTCAGCGAGAGGTAAGACGTCAGCATCGAGATGACGCTTTTAAAGTAGCACTTATCGGTTACACCAATGTGGGTAAATCCACCCTGATGAATATGTTGACCCGATCCGACGTTTTTGTAGAGGATCGGCTATTTGCAACTCTGGATGCAACCGTAAGAAGGTTGCATCTTTCCAAAAATCATACTATTTTGTTGATCGATACGGTTGGATTTATTCGTAAACTTCCGCACCATTTGATCGCTTCATTCATGAGTACTCTGGAAGAAGCAAGGGTGGCCGATCTGCTTCTGCATGTAGTAGATGTAAGTCATCCACAATTGTTTGAACAAATGGCCGTGGTTAAAGATGTACTCAGTCAGCTTAAGATAGTTAATAAACCAACGATTTACGTCTTTAATAAGGTTGATAAACTGGAGCAGAAAGCCCTTATTCAGCGACTTAAACAGGAGTTCCAACCCAGTGTATTTATTTCGGCTGCCAAAGGTCTTTTTTTAGACGATCTGAAAGAGGCTATTTTACAAATAATGGAAAGTTATGAAATCGAGTGTGTAATTACTCTTGATGTAAATGCTGCCTGGGTGGTTCCCAAACTTTACAAGTATGCTGAAGAGATTCACACTTCTTTTAATGAAGAGAAAATGTTGATACATTTAAAAATCAAACGGGAGAAAATAAAGGCTGTGAAAAATCTTTTGCAATCTCAACTTAATGGAAACTTTCACTTCGAAATGATCGAAAGGATCGATGAAAAGGCAACTTCTTAAAATGGCTTTTTTGCTGTTAAATTTTACTGCACTGGTCTATTCTCAGGGCAAATATGTTAAAATTAGAGAAACCAATCCCAATTACCAGGAGGGCGACTGGATCAGTTACTCGGTAGCCAGGTATGTTACTTCCGTGGCGGTGGGCGATCAGTATGTGTATTTTGGCACATTGCAATCGGGAATCACCCGTTATGATGTATTTCGAAATAGCTGGGAGTATCCCTGGACCACCAGCAACGGGCTGGCCGACAATGAAGTCTGGGCTGTAGCTTATGATTTCGATACCGGTTTTGTCTGGTGCGCTACACATGTTTCTATCAGTTACTATCAGCCCTCAGCGCATCGCTGGCGTAATTTTTTCAAAGATGAATTTGGATTGCCGGTATCAGACGAAGTTGAATCCATTGGCATTTCTTCCAATAAAATCATTTTTGAAACACGTGGTGGTCGCATTTTTGAAACAAATAAATACGGGGGCATCATACTTTTTGCAGCCAGTAATGAAGTTAAAGTAAACTCCCGGGGTAAAATTCGCTGGTTTGGGCGGCGTGCTCAAACCCTCAAACAACTACCACATTTCTTTATGACCGACGGCTATCTATTTGATCCAGGTGGTTATATTGAAGATCGTCATGGACGTCGCGCCGAAATTACCGCCTATGTGAAGGACAAATGGGGGAATTTGTGGTTAGGTACCTGGGGATTAGGCGCTGCCCGTGGGGATTTAAACACTTTTCGGTTGGAGATTCTGGAATTTGGCCTTGCCAATCCCTCGGTACATGCTCTGAACTTTTACAGGGATGTCCTCTGGATGGGGGGCGGTGAAAATTTTACCAGAGACCATGGAATCACGGCCTGGGATTTGAACCGTGAAATCTGGGAGCATTTTGAGGATCGCTTCATTACCGATTTGGACAGTGACTTGATCAATGCCATCACAGTAGATGGCGACACGGTGTGGTTTGCAACACGACATGGTCTCTCTCTCTATTCCTACAAAAAAAATCGCTGGCGTACTTTCGATAGTTTCGATGGGCTTTCCGATAATTTAGTTTACGATGTGGTTACCGACAAAACTTCGGTGTGGGTAGCCACGGCCAATGGAATTGATCGAATTTTTAAAAAAAATTTGAAAAAATCTAAAAAAGATAGCCTTAAAATTCAGCACCTGAATCGGGCTCAGCTATTTGCCATTGCGGTTTATGATCTGGAATTGATCGAGAATCTTTTGTGGGCAGCCACCAATCACGGTTTGTATGTTTATGATATTGCAAAAAACGTTGGCGGATTCGGTACCGAGTTAGAAGTCCCGGTAAGCAGTGTGATCACTTCTATTTCAAGAAATGGAGATGAGATC
>CAZMEG010000154.1:5010-7560 GCA_964565205.1 uncultured Cytophagia bacterium | reverse complement strand
AATACGGTCCCGAACTTAATTCCTGAAGGAGTAGGGGGCTTTTTTGAGTTCATCAAGGGGCGAGTAGTGATTCCGGCTAACGGGTCCATTCATCAGTTCGAGCATGTGATTAACCATGAGTTAGTGCATGTTTTTACCCACAGTAAAGTAAATCGAGTCATTAAAGATCATCGAAAAACCAATTCGGCAAGAATGCCCCTGTGGTTCATCGAAGGGATTGCCGAGTACTGGTCAGTTGGCTGGGATTCTCAGGCAGAAATGATTATCCGCGATGCGGTGCTAAACAATTATATTGTTCCCCTGCACCGAATGGATCAAATCTATGGCACATTTTTAATGTACAAAGAAGGCCAGGCTATTTGTAAGTACATTGCTGAAAATTTTGGCGAAGAAAAACTTTTACAACTCATGGAAAATATCTGGAAAGAGGGCACCTTTTCACAAATCATGAAATTAACCATTGGCCTGAATTATCGTGAATTCGATGAAAAATGGCTCTATGATTTGAAAAAAAACAAATACCCGCTTCTTGAAAACAGCGATTCGCCTGCTATGGTGACTCAAACCATTACCAGGCGTGGCATTAATACGAAACCAGCCTGTTATAACAAAGATGGTCGGGATTGGGTGGTCTTTGTATCCAATCGAATGGGTTACTCAAATATTTACCGTAAACCGATAGGGGCTCTATTAAATCTGGACAAAACAGAGGTTCTGGTTAAAGGAGAAAGGACCTCGGATTTTGAATCGTTTCATCTGTTGCGCAGCAAAATTGATGTCAACAATGATGGAAAGCTGATCTTTGTTTCAAAGAGTGGAGCCAAGGATGCTATTTACATATTTGATGTCGAGAAAAAAAGAATCGTGCGAAAATTTCAGTTTGACGAGTTAGTTTCATTATTTTCACCATGCTGGTCACCGGATCATCATAAAATTGCTTTTACCGGTATCAATTTTAGCGGATTGAGTGACCTGTATATTGTGGATATTAACAGCGGCGCCTTGACCAAACTAACCAACGATTTCTATGACGATCGTGACCCGGCCTGGTCTCCGGATGGCAACTTAATTGCTTTTAGTTCCGATCGTTCATATTTTGGTAAAGATGGCTATTTAAATATTTTTATTTACAATCTCCAAACCGGTTCGATTCAACTGGTGACCCATGGACCTCATAATGATTATTCGCCTGCCTGGTCCCCGGATGGGCAGTACCTGGCTTTTGCCTCTGATCGGGATGGAGCTTTTAACATCTGGGTAATTAAAAATAATCCCCCGATTACTGAAAACTTACAATTAGCGGAGAACAGTCGTAATCATAATTCTTTCGGTGCTTCTTCTTACGGAAGCAATGGTCATCCCTCCGCTAAGCCATTAAGCTCCTACCCCTCGGCACTGGAACCTTCAGACCAGTTGAAAAAGGTTACAAGCTTCACCACAGGAGCTTTTGATCCTGAATGGAAGGATAATGATACGCTCCTTTTCACAGCTTTCGAAAATTTCACATTTCAAATTCGTCAGATTAATAAATTTAAAGAAAGATTTGAAGCGGCACCAGTAGCTCCTGCCGATACTACAACGGTACTCAAAGAATTGTGGGCAGCCGACAAGTTGGCTGGTAATGTTGTTGCCACAAAGATTAAATATAAAAAGAAATTAAGCCTGGATATTGCCCAGAGTGCCATCTCTCAGGATCCCATTTTCGGTGTTTCCGGTGGAGCTCAGATTGCCATGAGCGACATGTTGGGTAATCAACAATATTATTTTCTCGTTTTTAATAACGCACAAACCAGGGGTGATTTTTTCAAAAGCTGGAATGTGGCTGTTACCCGGGTAGAACTCTCAAAAAGAGCAAACTGGGCCATAGGGGGTTACCACATTACCGGCCGATTTTATGATCAGGTGGACAATTTCTTCGAGCAGCGTCGTATTGGAGTGTTTGCCGCTGCCAGTTATCCGTTTTCTGTATTTCGTCGTCTGGAAGCCAGCATAAATATACGCAAAGAAGAACGCACTTATGACACCCGACCCACGCGTGTCAATGGACTGGTGGTCTCCAATGCCATCTCTTACATAAAAGATAATTCCCTGTGGGGCTTAACCGGTCCGGTGGATGGAGAACGGTATAATTTTACCATTGGACACACGATTGATGTCTGGAACAATGACGTTAACTTTGTCACCATCATTGCCGATTACCGCCGATATTTTCGTCTGAACACCCGCATGACTTATGCCGTGCGCCTAATGACCCGATGGAATCAGGGGAAGGAGGCTTTTCGCTATTTTATGGGTGGGAGCTGGGATTTACGATTGTATCCCCGCTGGCGAATCTGGGGACGAAAACTCATACTAATGAATCAGGAACTGCGTTTCCCCTTTATCGACCGGTTTAATCTAAGATTTCCATTCGGTGGTCTGGGTTTCAATGCCATCCGCGGAGCTACCTTTTTTGACCTGGGACAGGCCTGGGATCATAACCTCACCAGTTTGCTGGGTAGTCTTGGTTTTGGATTACGCTTCCGGGTGGGTGGTTTCCTGGTGTTACGC
>CAZMEG010000154.1:0-5000 GCA_964565205.1 uncultured Cytophagia bacterium | reverse complement strand
CCCGGCATCAAAAAAGCCTTCTGGTTCGGTTTTGATTTTTAAGTTTAAAAATATAGAAATTAAAATTTTTTGTAAAATTTGGTGGGCATTGCTTCTTCTGGCTGTGACCTGGGGGTGCAACTCTGTCGTTATACATAACAAGGAAAAAATTTACCCGCAACCCAAAAACTGGACTCTGTTTGGAGGCAATGCTCGTAGAGACAATTTTCGCGAAACTACTCTGACTCCCCCCCTGGAAAAACACTGGGTTTACAAAGCTTCTTCAGCGATAGGCCCTACTTTGCTTGCGGTAGATGGAGTCTTATATTTCAGCACGCTTGATGGTAAAATTTTTGCTCTGGACATGGAGACAGCCAAACGACTCGGTAAAGAAAAAAGCGAAGATGGGAATGAAGCCACTTGTGCATACCATGAGGGTTTTCTGTACATTGCTTCACGCTATGGAGATAAAACTCTGGGTAAATATGACCTGAGCCAGGGCAAGTATGTCTGGAAAATCGATGCAGGAGACATTGCCTCAGAACCTCTGGTTACGGATGAGGGTATTTTTGTAGCGGCTCTCTATAATCATGTAGACAAGTATCATCTTGCCACCGGGGAAAAGTTGTGGAGCTTTAAGACCAAAGATCAATTTCATTCTTCTCCAGCTCTGGCACAAAATACCCTGGTGGTGGGCTGTGATGACGGTAAAGTATATGCCTTAAATGCACTTTCTGGTAAAAAACGCTGGGAATTTAAAACGGGGGCCAGCATTTATGCTACCCCATGTATCGGGGAAAAAACCGTTTACATCGGCTCTCTCGATAGTTTGTTTTATGCGCTGGATCTTGAAAGCGGTGCGGTGAAATGGCGATTTCGTGTAAACTATCCCATTTTTCAGGCGGCCGCGACTGACGGAGAAAAAGTGCTGTTCGGAGCTACCGATGGCGTGCTTTACTGTCTGGACGCTCAAACGGGTAAAGTGCTGTGGCAATTTCAGGCAAAGAGTATAATTAGCACCCCCCCAACGATTTCAGGAAAGGTTGTCTACTTCGGTTCTCTGGATCATTATTATTACGGTGTAAATCTTGAGGATGGCAAAGAACTCTGGAAATTTGAAACCCGCGGAAGAATCCGAACGGCGCCGGTGGTCTGGGGCAAATATTTGTTTGGTGCCTCAGAAGATCGCTTTCTCTATGCCTTTATTCAGAGCGATAGTTTAAATATTTCTTACAGGTCCATACCATGAACTCGAAATGTCTGAAAATAACTACGCTATTTGTTCTATTCTTCTTTACTCTGCAACTCATTTTTTCCACCAATCTAAGTGCCGGTCATAAAAAACAAGCCATTCAGGAAAACCATGGTTATCTGGTTTTATTAACCCGACATCGTGGTCTGACTGTGAAAGTTGATGGCGAACTGGCCGGTTACACGCCGTTGGAAGCTCTTACACTGACTCCCGGACTCCACAAAATTCAGGTCGCCAATCCCTTCCAATCGAACTGGCTCGACCAGGACTGGTTTGCCAATGTTCAAATTCAGGCCAATGATACTTTAAAAATAAAAGTTATTTTTAAGAAGAGCTACTCGGTGAATTCTACCCCTTATGGGGCACAGGTTTATTTTAAAAATAAATATCTGGGTGAAACACCGCTTTTTTTCACTTTAAATGAAGATGAAACGGGTGAATTAAAGTTAAGTAAGAAGGGCTTCCGAGATACCACCCTGGTAATTGGCAAGACCGAACAACGATTTTTCAAAATTCAACTGGAGCCGATTAAGCGATTTAAGGGAATACTTACTTCCAAAGGGAAGATGGAGCGGCGTCCTAAATCCCGGAAGCTTCTGTATGCTTCACTGGCGGTTTCAGCCGTCTCAGGGGCTCTTGCTTTGTATTTCCGGGATCAGGGGAACGAAAATTTTAATCGCTACTTACAAACTGGTAACCCCGAATTGATGGATCGATATTTTAATAATGCCAAAAAATTTGACCGCCTGGCTGCCATCTCTTTTGGTGTTTTTCAGGTAAGTTTTATTCTTTCGTTTTATTTGTTTTTGAAACAGGCCAATAGGTGATGGGAGATGGAGATGGAAAATGGAAAATGGTAAATGGGAGATGGTAAATGGAGTTATTGTGTTTAATCGATTTTTTCATGATATAATCTTAAGGGTAAAACCACCTCGGTCTTAAAAGGTTGGTCCTCATGTTTGGCCGGCTGCCAGCGCATATTTTGGATTATTTTAACAACAAGACTATCTATTTGCTGGTTTCCTGAGGAAGAAAAGACATGGCAACGTAAAACCTTCCCCTGTTCATCGATTAAAGCTTTAATAAGCATCATCTCGTTCATGACCATTTGATTGTTCTGCATTTTTTCAAGTACTCGCCTTTGCAATTCCCTGTACCCTTTTTCCGGAATCGGGGGTATATCATATTGCCAGAATCGGGTCTTAAACGGTCGACGAAATTCAGCGGGGACGTTTTGAGATAGAGTTAAAATCCGCTGATAAAAACTTAACTGTGCTTTTCTCAAATCGTCAAAATTTTTAATTTTTTCATTCCAAAAACGAGGGGTCAAAAATTTTGGATCCACACTGGCATGCAAATAATCCCAATCGTCTTTTTGGAGAAATTGAAGATACCATTTGATCTCGGAAAGAACCGTTAGGTCGTAAAATTCAAGAACTTGCAAATTTGTATTGGAGAGGCTATCCGGCTCCAGGTAACTCACGATAAACTGGCTGTCATGCCTTAAAAGTGCAGCCAGCAGGTTCTGAGTTAGTCTGGTAAGGTTCTCTTGCTCTGCAAGGCTTTCTTTTGATTTCTTCCAGCGAGTATACTGCTCCCGAATTGATTTTAATTGCATTGGAGCAATCGAAAGGAAACGCGAAATCTTGTTTTCCTTACCCCCAATCTCATGTTGGGCAGTTTGCTGAATAATGCCTACAAAAGAGAAGCTAAATAATAAGTTTAAAAAAATTGCCAGAGTGAAATGTTGCACACTAATTACCCAAATTAGTTATTGACTGTTTGCAGTTTTTTCATCCCCTGAACTGAATGCGTAGAGTTTCCCTTTTTCAGTACCTATGTAAAGGGTGCCCCGATAAATTACCGGCGAGGCGTAAACATCGCCATCTAAGCCAAAAGTCCACAGGAGATTTCCGTTCTCCTGGTTTAAAACATAAATTCGGCCCTTACTATAACGGGCAAAAATAATGTGTTGAGGATCGGCCAGCGGGGAACTGAGAATGGGACCCCCGGCCGGGAATTGCCAGAGAGGCTTTCCATTTTTAGCAACAGCCGCGTAGAGATTGCCGCTCATGTCAGCCCAGAAAATTTTCCCATCCGCATAGGTTGCCGAGGCATCAATCTTTTTGGGGCAATGTACTTTCCAGATTTCTTCCCCCGTATGTAAATCCAGGGCATGAAATGTGCCTGTGTAATCACCAAAGAAAATCATGTTCTCAGCAATCAGTGGAGAGGCAACGACGATTTTACCTGTTGGAAATTTCCAGATTACCTTACCATCTTTTATGTTTACACAGTACAGAGCTCCTTCACCACTACCCACATAGAGTTTGTCGCCGTAAAGGGCAGCAGTGGAAGAAATTAGGCCCCCGGTTTTTAATTTCCATTTGAGTTGACCATCACGCCAGTCCAGAGCATAAAGGTTGTTATCATTGCTTCCACAGATGACCAGGTTATCTTTCACCTGAGGTGATGCCACGATTAACTTTTTAGTTGGAAACTTCCATAATTGTTTACCATTTTCAAGTGAAAACGCATAGATGGAAGAGTCGCAGGAACCGATAATAAATCGATCTTTCACCAGTGTGGCGGAACCGGTAAGGTATCCACCGGTCTTGGCCTGCCATTCTACTTTTCCGGTGAAAATGTTAATACACGAGATGGCTCCCGACCAGTCGCCAATATAAAGATAATCTCCGTTGGCAGCTATCGTTGAGCGAATAGTGCCATTGAGATGCCAGAGGTTCGACAGGTGCAAGGGAAGACTTAATGACTCTCTTGCTACCCCGCTATTCAAATGATTTCCTCTAAAGCTTGGCCAGGCATCTTTTTGAATTAGATTGACGATGCGTGGCGAACAGACAATATTTATTATTAAAATAAATAAAAATAGAAGTGATTTTTTCACGTGGCTTTCTGCTGTTTTCGCGCAGAGGGTTTGCCCCGTAAAAGATTAACCCCCTGTAAAACTAAAGTTATCCCTAAAATTAAAAAGTAGATCATCCAGCCCATTAATTCTTTATATTTTGAAGAGGTTTTCGTAGTCCAAACAGTAAATCCTATAAGCAATAAACCAATCAGGGTTAAGCTTATTCCAAAAATTCGCTTACGTAACAAAATTTTTTTTCGTTGGGTACGGCAATACAGGCAATTTTGTAAATGCTGCCGATAGCGTTGTTGCTGTTCGGGTGAACTGCCGGAAAATGAATACTCCAGCAATTTTAAGGTATCTCCTATGGATCGATCTACGCAGGTGTTCACTTTAGACATGAGCTCACCTACTGAGATTTAAATAAACTCACCGATGCCATCGCCAGGGGGGCATGGCATCGGTGATAGACTTTCGGACTATGGACTAAATGGGGTTCCCATCCGCATCAATATAGCGGATTTCACCAAAGCCCAGTTTTCGAATACCAGCTTCGATTTTTTGCCGATCTCCCACCACAATCCAGATTAGCTTATCCGGGTGTAAAACTTTTTTGGCAACTGTGGCCACCTCGTTCACATTCAGGGAGCGAATGTGTTCTGGATAGGTGTCATAATAATTGTCCGGAAGACCAAATCGTACGATTTCTTTGATAGAATTACTTATGGCTGAAATGGTTTCCCAGGAACCCGGCAGTCGTAAGATACGGTTCTTTTTGATTTTTTCCAGTTCTTCGGCCGTGGGCGGTCGAGAATTTAAATAGTCGTTCAATTCTTTAGCGATTTCAACCATCGATTCTTTCGTTTTATCTGTTTGTACCGGTGCATAGACCAGGAAAGG
>CAZMEG010000153.1:5218-7562 GCA_964565205.1 uncultured Cytophagia bacterium | reverse complement strand
TTTTTATTGAAAAGAAAAATATTTCGAGGTTTTGCCCTCAATAAATTGAGGCCTCCGAGCAGGACAGGGGAGTACTGGAGTACTGAGGTACTGGAGTAATGGGTATTCGTTTAGAATTTTGATAATTTGAAATTCCAATTTGTTTCGTATTTCGAGTTTCGTGCTTCGGATTTACAAACCTTGCCGTCCTCCATCACTCCAACACTACAATACTCCATAAGTAAAAAAGACCCCTATGATGATCTAAACAAAATAAAATGCAGATTCCTGTGTATAATGTTTGCGTATTAGAATATTTTTCTTTAGTTTATAACCATTAATAAATTCTTTTCTTATTTAAACCAGAAAGGAGGTAAGAACCATGGCACGACGCACCATTCATGTGGGAGATGAGGTCATTGAGCTTCCCGGATTTCATAAGGGTTGGGTGACAGCCGGTGTGTTGATCATCCTCGGTCTGTGGCTGGTATTCTCATCATTTTACACCGTAAACGCAGATGAAGTGGGGGTGATTCAACGCTTTGGCAAATATGTGCGCACCACTGAACCTGGCCTGCACTTCAAATTGCCTTTCGGTGTGGAGACAGTCAAAAAAGTTAAGGTGCAACGAGTATTCAAGGAAGAATTTGGCTTTCGTACGGAACGAGCCGGAGTTCGTACCGTCTATTCCAAGCGGGATTATTCTGATGAATCGCTCATGCTAACCGGCGATCTTAATTCCGCCGTTGTGGAGTGGATTGTCCAGTATCGTATCAAAGATCCCGTTAAATACTTATTTCGCGTGCGCAATGTGGAAGAAACTTTGCGTGATGTGGCGGAATCAGTCATGCGGCTTGTCGTAGGTGACCGAAGTGTGGATGAGGTGATTGTTCTGAGTCGTCAGGAAATTGAGCTGGAAGCTCAGCAATTAACCCAGAAACTGCTGGATGAATTTGACACCGGTCTGGAAGTAGTCACGGTTAAATTACAGGATGTAAATCCCCCCGAACCGGTACAGCCCGCCTTCAATGAGGTCAATGAGGCCCGCCAGGAGAAGGAGCGCATCATCAATGAAGCCTTAGAAGCTTATAATAAAGCCATTCCACGGGCTCGTGGTGAAGCTGAGCAAACCATTCGTCAGGCGGAAGGGTATGCCACCAATAGGATTAATCGGGCCAAGGGGGATGCTCATCGCTTTTTAGCCCTCTGGAATGAATACCGTAAAGCCAAAGAAGTCACCCGACGCCGACTCTATCTGGAAACCATGACCGAAATTTTACCCTATATTGAAAACATCTATATCGTTGATGAAGAACAAAAGGGGCTGGTGCCCCTGCTGCAGTTTCAGAGAAAGGAGGTGGCGACAAAATGAAAGCATCTTTAATAGCAGGTATCGTTCTGGCCGTAGTGGCCTTGATTATTCTTTCCAGTGCCATTTATGTTATCGATGAAACCGAACAGGCAATCATTCTACAATTTGGTGAACCTATAGGTGAACCCATTACCGAAGCCGGTCTGCACATAAAATTACCATTCATTCAGACCGTCAAGCGATTTGATAAACGCATTCTGGAATGGGATGGCGATGAGAATCAAATCCCCACCTCAGACAAAAAATATATCTGGGTGGATACTTTTGCCCGCTGGCGCATCGCCGATCCGTTGAAATTCTATCAGTCGGTTGGGAATGAACGTAATGCTCAAAGCCGCCTCGATGACATCATCGACAGTGCGACGCGTAATTTTATTTCTGAAAATTTGCTGATTGAAGCAGTACGTAATTCTAATCGAGAATTTAAGACTACCCTGGAAGAACAGGTCAGTTTTGGCCTGGAAGTCTCTGAGGTAGAAATTAAAAAAGGGCGGGACAAAATTACACAATTGATTCGTAATAAGGCTGCTGAAACCGTACCCCAGTATGGTATCGAATTGCTGGATGTGCGGATTAAGCGGATTAATTATATTGAAGACGTCCGCCAGAAAGTTTATGAGCGCATGATCTCCGAACGAAAACGTATCGCTGAGAAATTCCGCTCAGAAGGCCTGGGTCGCAAGGCCGAAATCGATGGCCAGCGGGAAAAGGAATTGCAGGCAATTACCTCTGAAGCCTATCGTAAGGCTCAGGAAATCAAAGGAAAAGCCGATGCCGAAGCTACACGAATCTATGCCGAAGCTTACAATCGGGATCCGGAATTTTATTCGTTTCTGCAAACCCTGGAATCGTATAAAACAACCATGAAAAATAACACCACACTGCTCATCAGTACCGATAGTGAATTCTTGAAATTTTTGAAAACAATTTATTAAATATTTAGTTTTTGCATAAAATTTGGGTTTTCAGAAGTGGAGTGATGGAGTATTGGAG
>CAZMEG010000153.1:0-5208 GCA_964565205.1 uncultured Cytophagia bacterium | reverse complement strand
TTGTAGGGCCGACGGCGGTGGGCAAAACCGAAACGGCTATCGAATTGGCTCGAAAACTCGATGGGGAGATCATTTCGGCCGATTCCCGTCAGATTTACCGGTACATGGATATCGGTACGGCCAAGCCCACCCCCGAACAGCGCCGTCAGGTACCTCATCATTTTATCGATATCAAAAATCCGGATGAATATTACAGTGCCGGCGAATTCTCTCGCGAAGCCCGACAGAAGATTCATGACTTGCTCAATCGAGGCATTCAGCCTATCGTGGTGGGGGGCTCCGGTTTATATATTCGTGCTCTGGTGGATGGCATTTTTGAGCCCAAAGTGGCCGACCCGGAGGTAAAAGAACGTTTGACCCGGGAAGCCAGAAAAAAGGGCATTCAACATCTCCACAAACGCTTGAGTAAAATTGACCCTGAGACGGCTCAGCGACTGCCTGCAACCGATACCCAGCGTATTATCCGCGCTCTGGAAGTTTATGAATTGACCGGCAAAACCTTTTCTGAATTTCTAAAATATCCCCCAAAACCAGCGGATTTTACAGCCGTTTTCTTTGGATTAACCCGGGAACGCCAAAAACTCTACAAGCGCATCAATGAACGGGTTGATCGCATGATAGAAGAGGGGCTGGTCGAAGAGGTAAAAAAACTGCAGAGCATGGGATATGGTCCGCATTTGAACGCCCTGCGAACCGTGGGTTACCGGGAGGTGTTCGAGTACCTGGCTGGCGAATTATCTTATGATGAAATGATTGAACTCATTAAACAGCATTCACGCAATTATGCCAAGCGGCAACTCACCTGGTTTCGCAAGGAAAAAAGAATCCGGTGGCTGAATCTGGAGGATTTTAAAAATACGGAAGAAATAGTGGATTTTATTTTTGAAAAGTTTAGAACCACACAGTAAGCTCTCGTTTACGGTGAGACTGTCTCTTGTACCTGTTTTACAAAAGACAACATTCATAGCTAAGTTTATCTGAAGATCACTCCGTGAATCCAGGACAGTCATCTTTAGATGACATAAGTTTTGGCCCAGAAATTTGAATTCCTGGGAAAAGAACCGATCTTTCCCAGTTTTCATCTGTGTATTAAAATTATTTAAGCCGAGGTTTTACTCGAATTTACATTTTTTAGTTGACATTAGTAATAATAATCCTTACTATGCACTATGCTAAAATGAGGAAGGAATCAAACAGGCAGGGCTCTAATTAAATTTCCAAATTATAATTCCCATCAAATTTGAACTTTGACTGTATGGTCAAGTTTTACCTTCCAGTTTAGCCTAATTCATTTATACTCATCACTAATTTTTCAGGAGGTTTTTATGAAGTTAAAATGCACAGGTCTACTGTTTACGATCCTAATTATATTTATCGGGAATTTGTTTTCCCAAGATGGGGGCTCAAAAGGTCAACTTTTGCTAATTTATCAAGATAAGGTTAAACCAGCAAAAGTTGCAGAATATGAACAAGGTACAAAAGAGATGATTGCTTTATTTAAAGAAAAAAATGTGACATCTCCCTATTTTAATTTTACCACCATAGCCGGTGAAGAATTTACTTATAGTTATGTGCTACCAATCAAAAACTTCGCTGATCTTGATCAGATGCAGAAAACCTGGATGGAGTTCGAACAAAATATTGATAATAAAGAGAAATGGCAGGCCATGATGGAATCTGGAAGTAAAAATATTGAATCAGTCCATCAGTTTGTAGTAGCCTCTATGCCGGACCTCAGTTACAAACCCATGTCTCCTGCATTAAAAGAGGAAGATAAAACATTTTATCATTACGATTTTTTCTATGTCAACACAGGCAAGGAAAAAGAATTTGCTGAGGTGGCAAAGGAATGGAGTGAACTTTATGAAAAAAATAAAATACCTTATGGCTGGAATTTATATCGCGTTGTTATAGGACAGGAACAACCTTTATATGTAGTTAGTTTTGGCTCCAAAGATAAATTGGATTATGTCACGACCCTTAATAAAATTGAGGATGTAATTGGTAAAGAAAAAATCCAGTCTTTACTGGCCAAGACCTTCTCCCTGGTTCGTAAGTTTGAGCATAAAAATGCTACTGTAAGGCCTGATTTGTCCTATTCACCTCCAACCGATATAACTGCCAAGTAATTAATTACTACCGGCGATCTTAACAGTTTTAAGGTTGCCGGTTTTATTTAGCTTACCCTTTTATCTAACCATATCCTCACCACCTGAATACAAATTCAAGTGAATAATCTAATAAATTCAGAGAATCTGTAATTCTATCCTCCTCTATCGGGTAATGCGAAATTCAAAACTTGATAATTTTTAAAAAAGATTTTATCTTTTGCACAAAAAGGATCATCCAATGAAAATTAATCCGACAATTTTTTCTTTAATAAGCCTGATTGTGATTTATGGATGGGCCTGTAAAGAAACAACATCTAAAGAAAACGTAAAAGAGCAGATTCAAGCAGTACTTGAAGAACAGGTGCAGGGTTGGAATGAAGGGAATCTCGAAAAATTTATGCAGGGCTATTTTCAATCTGATTCTACCCGTTTTGTAAGCGGAGGGAATGTGACCTATGGCTGGGTAACCCTTTTAAATCGTTATAAAAACCATTATCCTGATACCACCACCATGGGCAAATTACAATTCCGTGGGCTGGATATTACGGTTCTTTCAGAAGACGCTGCGCTGGTGTTTGGGAAATGGCAGTTAAAACGTCAGAAGGATTCCCCCTGGGGATATTTTACCCTGTTGTTTCGCAAATACGCATCGGGCTGGAAAATTGTTCATGATCACACTTCGTCAGCAAATTAATTTGGGAGAGTAACTATGCATCATCTTAAACAATTTTTTTATTTCATTATCCTGGGATTGGTTGCCTGTAATGTTAGCGTGAATAAAGACATCATCATCGAAGATGGTAAGGTACATCAGGGCAATTTAACCACAGTGAATGGGAACATTTTAATAGGCGAGAACTGCAAAGTAGATGGTATATGCCGCACCGTAAACGGCCTTATTGAAGTAGGTCAGCATTCCACAGTAGATGAATTACAAACGGTGAATGGAAGCATCCGACTGAATTCTAATGTGATAATCGAAAAAAATGTACAAACGGTCAACGGCTCTGTAAACTGTGATTCCGGAGTAGTAATTCGGCACGATATTAAGACGATAAATGGTTCCATTAAATTAAAAGACGCCGAAGTTGAAAATTCTATCCGTACAACCAATGGTGATATATTTTTAAACCATTCTCTGGTGAAGGGTGATATCATCATTAAGCGGAAAAGAGAAGAAATGGAGGGTAGCAAAATAAAAATCTATGTGGGAAATGGCTCAACAGTTGAGGGAAATATCCTTGCCGATGAAAATGCCGGGGTGGAGGTAATCATTTCAAAAGATAGTGAAGTAAAAGGTAAAATTCATAATGCTATCACTCTAACAGAATAAATTTACTTTTAACAAAACGGGAGGAAGGAAATGGTGCGCAAAATTAGCCTGATAATTCTATTATTATTCATTGTCCCACTCTTTGCCCACGATTACTGGTTACAACCTGAAAAATTTATTTTAGCAAAAGGGGAGACATTAGCTGTGCATCTTTATGTGGGGGATGAATTAAAAGTCGATATTGAACGCCCTTTACAAAAAAACATGACTCCAAGATTTGAATTGCATACCCCGGATGGAATCATTGATTTGAGAAGCCTGCAAGCTGATAGTGTCCAACCTGTGGTCAAACGTGCTGTGGATTTTGTGGGTCCGGGTTTACTGGTAATGAACCGTGATTTCGCTTTTATTGAACTTACCCCGGAACAGTTTTCCGATTATCTCCGGCATGAAGGACTCGAGGAAATTGAAGCATTGCGAGCTAAAATGGATAAGCGTACTAAGGAACGGGAACGTTATGCCCGATTCATCAAGTCGCTTATTCAAGTGGATAAAAATAATCAAGGCGAATTGTACAATAAAGTTGTAGGACAAAAACTGGAAATTGTGCTTTTACAAAATCCCTTCCTGGTCAAACCAGGGGATGAACTGGCAGCTAAAATTTTATTCGAGGGAAAACCCCTGCCTGATAAATCGGTCATGGCCCTCTATAAAGATCAACAGGGTCAGGTAAAGGTGTTCAAATCGATAACCAACAAAAATGGGGTGGCTCAATTTAAATTAACCGGTCCCGGCATGTGGGTAATTCGACTGGTTCATTTACTGCCCTGTAAAGGCTGTAATGATGTGGATTGGGAAAGTTTTTGGGCTTCTTATAGTTTTTGGATTAAATGAGAATAAGAATAATTCACAAACTTTGTTATACAATCAAATTAAAATTTTAACGAACAGGATTTAGAGATTCTTCAAAAATTTTTTAACTGCGCGATTAAATGCTTGCGGTTGTTCAATATTGGAGAGATGTCCGGCTTTCGGGATTACCACCAACTCCGCGTTCCGGATTTTTTGCTTCATGTTTTCTGCCAGAGCCACGGGAGTTAATTCATCCTCCTCCCCCACAAGGATTAGGGTGGGACATTGAATTTTTTCAAGGATAGGATTGGAATCAGGACGCAGGGCCATACCCAACGAGGCATTGGCAATGGCTGCCATGGAATTAGAACGAATGATATCTTTAATTTTTTCCAGCAATGCCCTATTATTTTCACGAGTTGTTTTACCGAGTAATTTAGGGGCCAATTGTTCGGCTATGACTTTTGTGCCTTCACCAATAACCTGGTCGGCCAGGGCTTTACGATTTTTTTTACCTTCCTCAGTATCGGCTTCAGCACGGGTATCGGCGAGAATAAGCGCCTGCACCTTTTCCGGGTATTTACGATAAAAGGCAAAAGCTATGTAACCACCCATGGAAAGCCCACCTAAAACTACTTTCTCCAAACCCAGAGAATTGATCAGACCATAAACGTCTTCGGCAAATAATTCCATAAGGTATGGTTCGTTTGTACCTTCGCTTTCACCAAAGCCCCGCAAATCGGGTGTTATGAGCTGGAAATCTTTCGATAATTCCTCAATTTGAGGTTCCCACATGGTTCTGTTTAATGGAAAGGCATGCAATAATACCACAGGTACTCCGATTCCATGGATATCATAGGCGATTTTAACCCCATTAACTTTTGTCTTCATAGTCACCTCCGTGGATGGTTTTCGTTTCTCCTGAATAATTCGTAAAAATTTTAATATTTTGTTTCATAACATATTAAAATT
>CAZMEG010000152.1:0-7578 GCA_964565205.1 uncultured Cytophagia bacterium | reverse complement strand
AACAGGGTACTTTCTTCGTATCGACTTTTTTCCCGGGTCAGCTTATGCCCGAAAGCGGTTAATTTATTAGGATGTAAACCTTTAGTAAGTGGAAAAGGTTGACCTGGTTTATCACCAGCTTCATGCCAGTGTCCACCACCACTGCTCAAACCACCTTTCCAACCCACATTCCCGGCCACTAAATTGAGTGTAATGATGGCCTGAGCAGTGTAGTATCCGTTGGTATGTTGAACAGAACCGCGGTATAGTTCAGCAACAGCCTTTTTCCCGTATGTGGCAAATTCGTGTGCTACTTCAACAACATCTTCCGGGTCAATACCAGCCAGGTCCGCCCATTCCTGAATGGTTTTGCTGGTAGCATATTCATATAATAACTGAAAGGCCGTTTTCACTTTAAATTTGCCAAGCTTTCCTTCATACATTAATTTCCCTTCCAGAGGCTGCCGTGTATCATTGGGATCCACGGCGGTGGGACGTCCCCGGCTTATAACTACAAACTGGTGTTCACTACCCAAACCCACTTCGGAGGCACGAAGCAAAGCACCGGGGCCATCCTCTTCAATTTTAACCAGATAGGTGGCATTCGTCCAACTTGTCTCTCGATCCTGCCTGGCCGCGGCCTGGTTGGCATTTTCAAGAAATTTCCGATCATATTTCTGATTTTCTAATAACCAGCGAATCAATCCATAAGCCAGGGCAGCATCTTTTCCGGGTTTAACAGGCAACCATTTCCAGGCTTTACTGGCCGTTTTTGACAATCTCGGGTCTACCACAACGTACTTAAGCCTGCCTTCAATTAATCCGTTAGTGACCATGCCGCTCAAATAAGGAGGACCGAAATTAGCCTCAAATGCACCGGTACCAAAGAAAATAACAAATTCACAATTATGCAAATCCGGTTTCAAATGATCTTTTCCACCATGCCATTTTCCTTCATGAAATTGTTCGGTCATCTTTTTATAAGCGATATGGTGGGACTGCTCGCAGATAGTTGTATGTTCAAACCAGTTTATACTGCCAAATCCATTGATCATCCATCGTTTGGCAAATTCCTTACGACCGTGTTCAATTCTACCGGCCATGAAGACAAATTGATTATTGACCGGGCCAAAATCCGGATGATCAGGATCAATCAACAGGTTCAAATGATTTTTATGTTTATTTTTGAATTCTGCAACCGACATTTCACCTCTGGCCACTTTTTTCGCATCGCTAGCCATGGATTTAGCCAGACGCGCATCACGCAACTTAAAAAGCTCCTTCAACCCGGTCACATAGCGATTTTCTTCTCCTGGCACATCTTTAAATAAGTAGCCCCCTTCCACAATTTCCTGAATGGCCTGATCAAATGGAATTGCTTTCCATTTATTTTCACCACGTTTACCGGCACGTTTTAAAACACGAGTGATTCGATAAGGATCATAGAGAGTCTGAATACCCGCCTGACCTTTGGGACAAATACTACCATCAAATCTGGCTCCCATTTCAACCGGGGTGTTATATTTGATGGAAGGAATCATCGTCTGCAGACTGTACGGATTGCCATCGATTTTGACGGCCACGCCTTCAAAAACTTTTACTTTTATTGGACAGTCGGTATGACACTGCAAACAAACGGTGAAAATCTGACTTTCGGCTTCATTCAAAGTATATTCCAGTTGTGGATGCTGGCTTAATTTTGAGACCGCACACCCTACCTGGGTTAAAGCGGCTGTACCGCTTAACAATGCCGAGATTTTCAAAAAATCTCTTCGACTTAACGTCAAAGCTTTTTTCTCATTTTGACTCATCATTGTCCTCCTTTTTGTAGTAGACTTTCCTCAGTGACGAGTTCAAACATGGGCAAATATTTGTAAGCTACCAGGAATAAAAATACCACAAGCGAAATGATCCCTAAGCTGGAAATCCACTCCATGGGGCTCGGGAAATATTCAAATAATAAGCGGAAATGTCTCAGAACATCTTCAAGATTTGGTATGGGAGGTGTGACAAAAGCTGGAATCACCAGATTAAAACGGACCGAAACAATACCACCGGCCACAGCCAGTCCAGCGGCTCCCATCCAGAAAGGCGAACCCCTTTTAGTTAAATATAGCAAGATGGGAATCAGCATGGTAAAGCCAACCTGACCAATCCAGAACACATACCAGTATTCCCCGAACATGATTTGATTCCAGACCGCGATATGATCGGGAACGGCTCCGTAAATTCCCACCAGCAATTCGGTGAACATCAACAAGGCATCGATGCTCAAAAATAATATGAGCCAGGTGGCCAGCTTTTGTATGGTTGGTTTATAATCTGCAGCCCTTCGATCACCAAAAACGGCATACAGGAAAGTCATTAACCCCGCCCCTGAAACCAGGGCCGAGACCAGAAAAATAATCGGAAAGATAGGGGAATACCAGTAGGGCCGGGCTTTCACCACGGCGAAAATGGCGCCCGTTCCCCCATGTACCCCAATGGCCAGGGGAATCCCTATGGCACCGAGAATTGCCGTAATTTTCAAACTCTGACGATGGCAGCTTTGAAACCTCTGTGGGGTTGTAGGACATTGCCAGCCAAGGGCTAAAATTGAGTACAATGTTTTCTTCCATCCTCTGGCGTTGTCTCTCAACCAGGCAAGATCACATCGCATTAAAAACCATAGTTCTGCAAATACACAGAGGATATAAAAGTTGTAGAATAAAATTTCCCAGGCAAGCACGGAAGTTTTGTTCCAGTACAGAGCTACGTTAATAATCCGAAACGGATGACCAAGATCAATCCAGACAAAAAACAATCCGGCAATAAGAGCAAGCACAGCCGATAGTAGAGCCAGGCGGCCAGCCCGTTCCAGTTCCGTTTGCCTGAATACATAAATCAAGGTTGAAAAGAGAAAGCTTCCGGCCGACAATCCAATAAAATAGATGTAAAAGGCCACCCACATTCCCCAGGGAACACTGCTGGTAAGCCAGGTTACCTTAATTCCCACCAGAAGACGATACCCCACAGCCGCAATACCTATTAATCCACCAATGCCGGTAATGATCATTAACCATTTATAGTAGGTTTTATCCGCCATGTTCTTCCTCCACTTTTAAATCAAATAATAAACTTTTGGATGGGTACCCAATTCCTCTTTTAAGCGCATGGTATTGGGTTGGGCTATCAGCTCAGATACCAGACTTTTGGAATCGTTGGCATCACCAAAAAATGTGGCCCGTCCGATACAGGTGACCACACATTGGGGTAAGAGCCCCCGTTCGATACGATGCAGGCAAAAATGGCATTTGCGGGCATTCCCGACCGGAGATTCACCCTCAGGTCGATCCCATTTTCTACCATACTCGCCGGTGGGAACACGTTCGTAGGCCATTAGCGGATGTAATCCTTTTTTCTCAGTGTAAAATTCTCCAAAATCGAAAGTGCGGGCATTGTAGGGACATGCGGTTAAACAGTATCGACAGCCTATGCAGCGATCATAATCAACAGCTACAATGCCATCCGGTCGTTTGTAGGTCGCCTTAACCGGACACACCGGAACACATGGTGGGTCTTCGCACTGCATGCACGGTCTGGGAATGAAACGGCGTGTAACATTGGGATAGTGACCCAATTCCTCATCAATTACCGGACGATAAACCACCCCCGGTGGCAGACGATTTTCTGCAATACAGGAAATTGTACAGGCATTACATCCCACACACTTGCGCAAATCGATAACCATAGTCCATTTTCGTTGTTCCAGTGGTTTTTTTAAGGCCCGTTGGAGGTCCCGCATCATTCGAATTATGTGACCTTCCTCGGGTGAAGGCTCAGGTAATGCAGGCAAAACTTTCTCTGTAACCCGTGACTCAGAGGATTTTGCTTGAACTGAAAATTTTTTACTAATACCAGGTAGAAGAAGTGAGGCGAAGACACCACTGGCAAATTTTTTCAAAAATTCTCGCCGGGCGTCATTAACGTTAGTCCCTTGTGCCACTTTATCCTCCTTATTCAATTAATAATTATTTCTGGAAAATAGGCTCGACAACTAACTATGATAAGATTAAAAGGTTTGATTTGGGTGTTCAAATCCTATGCCAGGGAGGGAAAGCTTATAAAATCAATCTAATAAAAGGTGGTTAACATATTAATAGATAAAGAGATAGCTTTATTTCTTTAATATCCTCCTGTATAAATATATATCCCCGACTTCGACGATTTTTCGTCGAAAATGGTCGAAAAATCGTCGCTTACCTGTTTATTGAATCTTTCAAAAAACTTTACATCATCTTGATACCCTGGATTCTACAAATTTAACTTGCCAATCATCCAGTAGTCCATCACTCCAACACTCCTCACACCTAATCGCTTAAATTTTAACATATTATGAATTATGCAGGTTATAATCCATATTTTTTCATTTTACTTTTTAGTGTAGATGGAGGTAATTTTAATAATTTTGCCGCTCTGGCTTTATTACCCTCTGCTTTCATTAAAGCCTGTCGAATAAGATGGATTTCCAGTTGAGCTACCGATTCTTCCAGGGTTGGAGAATCCAATCCGGTTTGAGTCTCTTGCCTATAACTTTTATGAATTGCACGGATTTCTTCTGGTAAACAATCCATAGAAATTAATTTGTTCTTACAGGCTAATGCGAGACGTTCAGCAAGATTGCGCAGCTCCCGCACATTACCCGGCCAAACATATTCTTTAAGACGATTAAACACTTCAGGATTCACATCGGGTAAATTTTTGCCATAGAATTGGCGTAAAAAGTAAACAAACAAAATCGGGATATCTTCTTTTCGAGCAGATAAAGGTGGCAGTTCCACTGGGAAAATGTTTAAACTATAAAAAAGGTCTTCACGAAATTTCCTTTCTTCTACTAAGCTCCGTAAATCCTTACTTGTAGTGGCTATGATTCGAAGATGTATGTTTACTTTCCGGCTTTGTCCAACATTATGTAACATTGGATTTTCAGTAATCCTGAGAAGGCCAGCCTGAGCGTTAAGTGTTAACTCGTCAACATTTAAAAGCAGTAAAGTGGCTTCAATTTGAGGTTTAAGCGTGCTGATTTTAGTACTCACTTTTTCCGGATAGTATAGTTCAAGCTGTTGATTCAAAGATTGTTCGATATTTTGATGACTGAGTGAAGTACAATTTATCTGAAATAGTGGGTTATGTTTCCGTGGTGAATGTAGATGTATTTCACGAGCCGCCGTTTTTTTCCCACTACCAACCGGGCCTTTAATCAGAACTGTAGTTGTGGTACGGGAAACGGTGGCTAATTGGTGGAAAACTCGTCTCATTGCCCTGCTCTTACCGATCATCATACCGAATTGATAACATTTTTTTGAATACTCTCTTACTTCCATGAGGTGAACATTTTGCTTTATAATGGTACCTTTTACTATTTCGCAAAGGGTATGCCAGAAAATAAAAAAACAATTACAGCTTTTTATAAATGATTGAATTTATTATGAAATATTGCGATTCATCCGGGGCTGTAAATTTTTTCGAATTGCCATCGATAGTTTAAATTCGACTAATTAACGTCGAAATTTCGTCGATAGGCATTTTTAGGATGGTTTAAAATATTCTAAAACTGTCAGGGTTGTGCCTAAAGCTTAGCCTTGAAGAAGAGAAAGGTAGCTTCAACGCCGAAACTATTCATTTTAAAGGCCCCCGTGGGAGAAACTAATATTCATGATATTGGGCCAGACCCTTTTCCACCAGTAAATCATTAACATTGATATACTCGCCAGAATCATCTTTTAGCCAGATTTCAGCTAAATAGCGTCCATATTTCCCCTTACGATCTTTTATAGTCTCTATTAAAACGTCTTTGTTTAAGATTAAATTTTTTAAAAAATCTCTGGCTTTTAGTCCAGCCTCTCGTTCTTCACCGCGAATTTCCGGGGCATTAATCCGTGCTAAACGCAATTTAGTTTTGTGCAGCCAGATGGTCAAACCAAGGTCTATGTCTGCGTGTATGGTATCCCCATCGTAAACGCTGGCCACTTTCGCCCGATAAAAATATAATTGATCTTCCATGGTTACCCTCCTGAGTTAATGTGCGATTTAATCCACCAGGCTTTTGGAAAAAGACTGATGATTTTTCCATTTAAATACAGAGCAATTCCTAGAACAATATTTTCAAATTTTAAAATCACATAACCTTCTTCAAGCGATAAATTTCCAGAGACAGAAAAAGCCGCCCCACGCAGGTAACAATAGGCCTGCTCTTTATTGACTTCTAACACATTTTTTCTCGCATGCTGTCCAAACATTAATACCCCGGCGGTAGTGAGCTTTGGGTACTTCAAAGTAGTACGGAGGAGCGGTAACCCGGCGGATTGGCGAAGTGGTTTGGCAACGGTCAAATGGTCAGGAAGAATGAGACCAATGGTTCGAGCGTTAACTTTATAAAATTTATATGGTTCAAATATTTCTTCAGCAAAGCCAAATCTTTCTCTTAATATTGAAATCCAGGGTGAAGAATCTACGAATTCTAAAAAATTTTGCGAATCGTTAGTTTGCAAATGGGTTTTTTTATCACCATTTTTACGAATCATGGCTACAAAAAAGCCACCTGTGTTGTTCTGATGTGGATAAATACGCATGGTATTGATCAATCCTTTCGAAATCGCAGGCCCTGCCAAGCTGGTATTCCTGGACAGAATTTAAAATCAGGAATTTGTACTGGAAGAATTTCGGCTTCGATTTTATGAGCAAGGTTGTCCAGGGCTTTTTGCACCACCATTTCATTTTCTTCCGGAGCATAAGTACAGGTGGAATAGACCACCCGCCCCCCAGTTTTACATAATTCCAGAGCACGAATGAGGATGAGAGTTTGCAGGCGGCTCAGCTTTAAAGATTGCTCCAGATTAATTTGATCCAGAACCTCAGGATTTTTACGTGAGGTTCCCTCACAGGAACAGGGAACATCGACTAATACTTTATCGAATTGGCCGGCATTACGAGGATAATTAATCGCATTGTGCGCTGTAATAGTAACATTGACCAGACCCAGACGGTGTACTGTGCGTGTTATAGCGCGAAGACGATCGAAGTTGTAATCATTGGCTATTACGGTACCCCGATTTTGCATGAGCACGGCTATTTGCGCGGTTTTATTACCTGGAGCAGCACAAAGATCGAGAATGCGTTCTTCCGGTCGCGGATCTAATAATTTTACAGCAGTAAGAGCTACTTCCTCTTGAATGTGAATCAAACCTGTAAGAAACTCAAGCCGGTTCCCCAGGCTAAAATTTTCTTTTAAACGAAAAGCACCGGCATACCAGGGTACCGGCGTAAGCTTCAAACCATCTTTTTTAAATAATTCAATGATACGTTCAGGCGTCACTCGCAAGTTGTTTACCCAGAAACTGGTGGGCAGTGGTAATGTAAGAGAGTCAATAAAATCATCCCAGTCGGGAATTATCTCCTTATATCTCGCAAAAGCTTTTTTGACTTTATTTACCGATATCATTACTTATCATAGGGAAAATTAGGTTAAAAATCAACCCTTGACTTTTTGGTCACATTTTTTTATTCTTTTAAAGTTAAATAACAGGGAATTACATGAAAAAAGTTCACTCACCTCTTTAT
>CAZMEG010000151.1:7358-7589 GCA_964565205.1 uncultured Cytophagia bacterium | reverse complement strand
CCCAGATACGTATTAATTGGTAAGATAGAAAACAAACATTGGGCTGCAATTTTTACATATCGTAACAATAAGATAAGAATAATATCAGTAAGAAGGGCAAGAAAAAATGAAAAACAAATATATGAAAGCTGAAGAATTTGATAAAAAATTTGATGATGGTGAAGATATATCCGAACATTTAGATTTAGAAAAAGCAAGAAGACCTGATTTAGAACGCAAGCGTGTTAATGT
>CAZMEG010000151.1:0-7348 GCA_964565205.1 uncultured Cytophagia bacterium | reverse complement strand
AACCAGTGTTGGATTAAACTCCAGTCATCCATAACTCCAATACTTCTGACACCTAATAAATTTTACCAATTATTCAGGCTAAAATTTGGCTGGCATTATAGGCTAACCAATCAAATCACCTGTCTGGAAAGCACCGGAAATAATTTATCATGAAATCATTACCTCGCGAATCGGTGCCCATTCTTTACCGTTTCATTCGAGTGTTGGTTAAAATGGCCATGGCGGTGTTCTTTCAAAAGATCGAAGTGCGCCATGCTGAATATGTACCTCGTCGTGGTCCTGTGGTGTTTGTTGCCAACCATCCAAATTCTATCATGGATGCGCTGGTTATGGGAGTAGTCACACGACGCAAGGTGAATTATATTGGCCATGCCGGACTTTTTTCCAGTAAGCTCAAAGCCTGGTTTCTCAAAAGCTGTGGGGTAATTCCAATTTATCGAAGATCAGATGCCCCGGATAAAATGGATCAAAACCTGGCGTCATTTGAAGCCTGCTATCGTGCTCTGGAGCGCGGTGAAACCATCGGCATCTTTCCAGAAGGCACCAGCGACATGTTACGGAAGGTCAAACGGGTGAAGACCGGTGCGGCCCGAATTGTGCTGGAAGCCGAGCGTCGTAATGGCTACAAACTGGGCGTACAGGTGATACCCATTGGTCTGCATTTTTTCTCCCGCAGTCGGTTTCGCAGTAAAGTACTGGTCAATATCGGTCGCCCCATGGTCTTAACTCCCTATTTTGAACTTAATGAAAAGGATAATTTTAAAGCAGTTAATCAACTAACCGCCCAGATTCAAAAAACTCTTGAGCAATTAACCGTGAATGTGAAACATGAAGAACTGGATCAATTTGTGCGCGATCTGGAAGCCATTTACAAAGACGAACTGAAAAGCGAAAATCCCATTGTAAAAAATGTGGGGAGTGAAACTGTTGCAGATTTTATTCTCACCCAAAAAATTGCTGAATGTGTGGATTACTATTATGAGCATCAACCCCAACGAGTGCGAGAATTACAGGAAAAGATTTACAGTTACAAACGAAAATTGCAACGTTTGCATCTCAAGGACGCCATGTTGCGTGAAAAAATGACCTTTTCGGACCTGTACAAAACTAGTTTGCGCATGGTCGCTGAAGCTTTTCTCGGTCTACCTTTAGCCCTGTACGGCATCATTAACAACTTCATTCCTTACCGGCTTACTGAAACCATCGCCAAAAAATTCATCGAGGATCGACCCAAGATTTTATCAGCCTTGCTAATCGGAGGTGGTCTGGTTTTTACATTTTTTTATACCATACAGACCTCCCTGGTAGGCTATTTTCTCGGTTTACACTGGGCAACAGCCTATCTGCTCAGTCTACCGGTCACCGGCTTTTTTGCCCTGACTTATCTGAAAGAACTGCGCAAAGAACAGGAACGAATTAACCTTTCGTTTTTCTTATTTACCAACAGACAATTATTCAACAAAATGCGACGGGAAAGACGAAGACTCATCCGTGAGTTACAAACCATAAAAGAAGAATATTTGAACCAGTTAAACAGAAAGGAATCCACCCAGTTGACATGAAACTATGGAACAATATTTTTAATCATGTCACCCTGCAATCCATTTTAAGTGATTTAAGCCATGCCGTTGGACCGGAAAGAATCGGGCCTTTTGTAACGGACCGCGTGTTCTGGCGAGCGGACACCCGGCAACCTCGCATCGCTCTGACCTTTGACGATGGACCGCACCCTGAATATACCCCCGAACTGCTGGAAATTCTTGCCACACATAATGTTCCGGCTACCTTTTTTCTTATAGGACGCCATATTGAAGCACACAGGGTTATTGCCGAAAAAATAGTTGCTGCCGGCCATGAAATTGCCAATCACACTTACTCCCATCCTGTATTGTTTCGTCTGCCAGATGAGGAGATTCATGAGGAAATAAATCGTACCGACCAATTACTAAAGAGCCTGAACGGGGCACCCCCGCGATTTTTGCGTCCTCCCATGGGACTTTTTTCACGGCGTGTTTTGAATCTCGTGGAACAGCACGGTTATAAAACCGTGGTAGGCGATGTGTATCCGCGGGACCCGCACATGCCCGGTCGACACAAAATCGTAGAACGTGTATTAAGCCGGGTAACGAAAGGTTCCATTATTATTTTGCACGATGGTGGCAATAGCCATTTTGTAGACCGCAGCCAGACCCTGGGCGCTGTCAAAACTCTGATCCCGATTTTAAAGGAGCGAGGCTTTGATTTTGTCAAATTAAGTCAATTATTACTGGCTGGCAAATAAAACCGCATGATGGTCCCTTTACCCTTTTCACTTTTTGCCTCGATCCAGCCGCCGTGCTTTTCAATAATTCTTTTACAAATGGCCAGGCCGAGGCCACTTCCGGATGTCTTGGTGGTATAAAAAGGTTCAAAAATTTTTTCAGGCGGATCTTCAAATCCACAGCCGGTGTCCTCCACCTCTACCCGGACAAAAGTTTTACCCCGTCGAGTTTCCGGTCTGGCTCGCACCCAGAGTTTTCCGTTATCGTTCATGGATTGGATGGCGTTGAGTACCAGATTCAACAATACCTGATTGAGCGCATCTTCATCATGAGAGACCGGTGGCAGGGGTTCCAGTTCTTTAATCAATTGCACATGGCTCTGCTGAATTTCATCCTCCAGGGAATTGAGAGATTTTCCAATGGTGCTTAGCAAATCTATGGCATTGGGCTCCAGGTCTCGATCACGGGCAAAGGTGAGAAAATCGCTCACCAGGCGATTAAGCCGCCGCACCTCACTGGGAATGAATTCGAATAACTCGTCCGGATTATCTCTGGAATCGTATTTTGACTTCAGCACATCGGCCGTGCTTTTGATGATGCCCAAGGGGTTGCGTATTTCATGGGCCACGGTGGCAGCCATTTGCCCCATGGCAGCCAGTCTTTCTGCCCTACGAAGTGATTCATGAGTTTTCATTAAAAGCGAGATGGCCCAGAATAGCACCAGCGAAAAAACCACCGCCACCCCCAGGCTACCAATCCCCAGGACAATCAAGCCGCGTTTGTAAACTCGTAACAGATTGAAAAAATCGGCACTGGCCTGAATAACCAGAACCGCTACCACTTCTTTGCCCAGTGGGTCCATCACCGGTGCATAAGCACTCTTGAAGCGATGCCCTTCAATAATCAACATGGGAGAAACCGCCGGGAAGCCGGCCAGAGCCTGAAGAAATGATTCACTGTCCTCTTCCAGAAAAGTCAGTTTGTCTCCTGCATGAAAAACTTCCTGACTGCTGGCCAGCACCTGGTACATTTCATCTACCAGAAATACTCCCTGTAACTGGTTTTCCCGATGAATTTGTTTTATGATTTCAGTAAGTGAAGGTAATACCAGGTCCACCTGACCGCTTTCGATATAAGAAGCATAATCACTCAGGGTTCGGGTGGTAAGAACGGCTACGGCACGCAGACGCTGCCCCAGTTCCTCTTCTAAAAAATCACCAATTTTTTGTAAAAAAATCCAGCTACCAAAATTCAATCCGATCAAAACCAGAATGGTCAGTACTACCACTCCGGTGACTAATAATTTTCGTTGTTTTAATAGCCTGAGATCAAGATCCTCAGCATTTGCCATGATCTAACCCGCAAGATTCGTAAACCATGATGTGCACGAAGGACACCAAGAAAAAATGCGTAGTTGTTACAATATTTTGTTTTTGGATTTGTAAATAATCCGGGTTGAGTGTTCACTTTTCTCCGAAAATTTCCAGCCATTCGGCAATTTCTTCCTCGGATAAATCCATATCGTATTTATTGTGTAATTCATTTTTGTAGACACGTTTCTCGATACGATGCAAAAACTCGGCTGGCGAGAGTACCTGACTTCCGGCACTCCTGGCATATTGCATCAGTTCCTTATCCTCAGAAACCAGGGTCAGGCCTTTTTTCTTTTTTTCATCATGGATCATTTTCTTAATTATTGGATCGGCTTTTATGGGATGTTTGGAAAATATAATCTGCAGACGATTTTTAACGCGAGGTGAGGTAGTATTTAATCCCGCATACTTTCCATCAAAAACCAGTACTATATGTACCCGGGCACGGACCAGGTAAGATTTTAAAAGCCAGATCAATTCACTGCGTGCTTGCTCCAGGTCCGATTCCATCATTCTGGCAAGTTTGGGAATGCGGTAAATCATGTTGTACCCATCAACGATTATCTTGTTCATGGCGACCTCCTTTATGCTGGTACAGCTTTGCTTTTTCCATAATATGATATACCCGCCAGCCTCTCTCCACCAGTTTATCTGCAATAAAACGACGATGACAGCGAAAGAAAAGTAGTTCTGCGCACATGAATGCCGTGTTCTGTTGTTGAGCAAGCGCCTCCAGTTGTTGTAACCCCTGCTGAAAGGTTTCGGTCCGGGTGTAGGCTTCGTAGCCACCGGTCCGGTAACCACCCAGTAAATCTCCTAACCACTGATATCCAATATTTGCCCGCCTCAGGCTTTTTTCCAGGACTTCTTTTTGAAATTGAGGATGCTTTCTGGACGTCGGGAATCTACGAACGTCCACCAGCATTTTTATGTCATGCTTTTGTAACATAAGTATAAAATTTTCCAGTGAATGCGTGGAATGTCCAATAGTAAATATAATACGTTCTTTATCAAACACAAACACTTTCCGCTATAACTTTTTGCACGGCTTTAAACACCCTGTCTACTTCTATGCTTTGTAGACATTCCAGGGTTCCCAGAGGACAGTAATTTTTATGACAGGGGCGACAGGGAACCTGTGCGTAAATAGCCTGATGGGGTGTTTGGTAAGGAAACCATATTTCCGGTTCTGTGGCTCCAAACAATCCGATAGTGGTTGTACCGGCTGCCACGGCCAGATGCATGGTGCCACAATCGTTGGAAATCAAAATCTGTAAACAACTCAGCGCTGCTGCCAGTTGGCGTAATGGTTGGGGAGGCAATTCAAACACGGTGCCGGTTACCTGAGAAATAATCGATCGGGCAAGATCTTCCTCACCGGGTCCCCAGGTGACCAGTACCTGATAGCCATGGTCAAGTAACCGATTGGCCAGTTGAACAAATTTTTGCTCAGGCCATATTTTATTGGGCCAGCTTGCCCCGGGTTGTAACCCTACCAGAGCTCGCTCAAAATTCACCCCTTGAGCCTCGAAGTAGGTTCGAGCCCACTGCTTTTCTTCTGGCCGTAGAAATATTTGGGGGGCTTCGAAGTGTTTTTTGGTTATATTCACAGCTTCCAGATATTCCAGATAAAATTGCGGAGCCGGCAATTTTTGTTTTTTACTTTCAATGATGTGTGTGTAAAACCAGCGCCGGACTCGAAAATGGCGCCCCACTCGCTTGGGGATACCGGCTAAAAATCCAAAAAATGCTGTCCGAACCGACCCCCATAGATCAAAATACACATCAAACTGTTCACGTTTTATTTGATTTATAAAAGACAATTGATTATGTACACTTTTATTGTCAGGGTAGAAAAAAACACAGTCTACGTGGGGATTGTTTCTTAAAATAGGCGCGTAACGGGACTCGGTAAGATAGCCAATGTGTGCCTGTGGCAAATTTTCACGCAGAACCTGAAGAAAGGGGGTGGTTAACAAAACGTCTCCCATAAAACGTGGTCGACAGACAAGAATCTTGTGTATTGTGGATTTCATTTTGTTGCCACGAGTACCCCTCGATAGACCAGTTTTACTTCACCTTCCAGATAAACAGGTTCCTGCCAGTTTGTGCCATATACCATCAATTTACCACCTGGAGTTTCTGCTTTCATAGGCAGGCGTCCGCCTTTACAAAGAGTGGTAATCAGGGCTGAAGCCACCGTGCCGGTGCCACAGGCAAGGGTTTCTTCTTCTACGCCCCGTTCAAAAGTTCGAATTTTAATGTTTGAAGGCGAAACGAGTTCCACAAAATTTACATTGGTACCCGATGGCTGGAAATAGTGATGCCAGCGATATTTTTTGCCCAACTTTTCCACATCCACCGAAGCCACCGAATTACAAAAAAGTACATAATGAGGCACGCCCGTATGGATAACTCCACCTTCTTCCAATTCAGTTTCTTTTAAAATACCAGGATTTAATTGTAGGTTACTGGCAGGCGGCATTTTCAAGCGCACTCGATTTCCCTGAACCAGGGCCTCATAACGGTTGCCATGTACCTCAAAGGACATTTCTGCCGGAACCAGATTATGAAGGTAAGCCCAGTAAGCCGCTGCCCGTGCTCCATTGCCACACATTTCTGATTCCCGTCCATCTGCATTATAATACCGCATCCGGAAGTTCTCGACCCTGCTATTCTCGATAAGGAGAATGCCATCGGCCCCTACGGAAAGACGCCTTTTACAGAGTTCATGGAAAAAGTCATGCTCCTGACCACTAAATAGTCCGTTTCGATTATCAAATAGAATAAAATCGTTACCCGTGGCTACCAGTTTGTAAAATGGTATTTCCTTGCCGCTCATGTTAAATTGATTGTGTAATGTTCCTCAATATATCAAACCCAATGCTGAAAATCAAATAAAGATTTACCGGTAGTCACGTTCCCATGAACCATAAGTTGGATTGGGAAGGACGAAATATTTTGTGCCCCATTTGGGGTCGTTGGGAATGATTTCATTGCGCAATTTCCGGGCTTTTTCCATGCTGTAAACCGGAACGATGTCGCGAATATTATCTCCGATAAGAGCAATAATTACTCGTGGTCCCAAATCCTTACATGGTCCCGAACCGGTCTCCACACAATGTCGGCGTTTAGCCTTGGTATCGTTCGGTCCTTTTCTGGTAAGTATGATATCGCCTTTCTCAAACAGGCCATATTTTTTAAGATTTTCGATGGTGGGTTTTTCCAGTGCATAATCCCGATCGGTTATATAGGCTATACTGCCACGAGTGCCCAGGGCATGCACGCTGTCGATGAAAGCCTTAGCCCCTGGAATCAGACCCGCTTCCATGCGTTGCACCCATTTTGCCCAGGATTGTGGGGTATAGCCGGAATCCACCGCCACCCGTTCAAGGGCGTATTGGGAGTTATCCAGCACGGTTTCATCCACATCCATTATTACCACCCAGGGACGGGTTTCATGCCGGGCCCTGGCTTTGACGGCCTGCCAGGCACTCCGATAAGTCTGCACACACACTGCTGCATATTCCACAGATTTGGTTACCCATTTAATAGCTCGTGGAAGCTGGGCATAAACCGGAATATTTAATAAAAAAATGTTGATTAGCCCGGCGATTAAAATTATTTTAAATTTGCTGGAATTACCCACTGTTCTCCTCCTTTTTTTAGAATTTATTAATAATATACCCCCCAAATAGTTTCTTAGGCCTGAAT
>CAZMEG010000150.1:0-7662 GCA_964565205.1 uncultured Cytophagia bacterium | reverse complement strand
ACTCCTTTTCACTGCCGATTTCAAATCACAAATTCTTTTAACGCGCATCGAACATATGGAAAAGTTAAAAAAGAATCGTTCGGCGTTACTGGCCAGAGGCGCCATGTGGATACCGGAGCTACAAATGTACCTGTGGTTTTTCCCTCATGATCCCCGTTTGGAGGCGTTGGCCGAATTAACCGACTTTGAAAAAGTACAAATAATAATGGCAAACCTGTCAATGGATGAGATGGCGGACGAGAAAGGTTGTGACCGGCTTGAAATTGTCCCCATAAATTATGTACCTGTCCGACACTGCGCTCTGAAGATTACCCGAAATAATCATCGGGTGTTTGCTAAAATTTACGCAGACGATCGAGGTCAGAGAGTTTACAACATTATGCAAAAGTTCTGGCAATATCAAAAATCCCGGAGAGTTCGGTTTGGGGTGACCAGGCCTCTGGCTTTTGATGAGAAACGTAAAGTGCTCTGGCAACAATGGGTGGCAGGCCAAACCTGGATGCAATTTACCAGGATGGAGGGGTTGAAGCGGGCTTGTGTGCTTACCGCCATCGCCCTGGCTGATTTTCATCAAACACATTTGTCAGGTTTGCCATGTTACAGGCCCGAAGAATTGTTTCATAAATTAAATGAGCGCACCAAATTGTTGATTCGCTTCAATCCAGATTTACAGAAACCACTGGCGGTTATTCTTTCCGATTTACGGGGAAGCGATTCATTATGGCAGCCTTTTTTACAGGTACCCATTCATGGTGACTTTAACTATTCACAAATTCTCTTTGCTAACTCTCATCCAATTTTCATTGATTTTGATGCTGCAGGGATGGGGGACCCCCTGTATGATGTGGCGCATTTTTTGACCAGTTTGCACTGGCTTGAGACCCGGAGAATTCTTACATCCCGGCAAGTTAAACTCGCTTCCCGAATTTTTATAGATACCTATCAAAAACATGTACCCTGGGAAATTACCAATCAAGCGCTCGCTAAACAGATGGCTATGGCACTGGTGTGTCGTCGCGCATACAAAGCTATGCGACAACTGGAGGACAATACCAGCGGCAAGATTGAATACTATTTGAATTTAGCTGAGCAGTACCTACAGTTGTAAATTTAAAAGGAGGTAACAATGCAAGTCATAAAAGAAGAAGTAAGAGCAGCCAAAGGACTGAAAACCCTCAGTCAGGTGCCCAATGAAGCTGGACTGTTTTCGAAAAAATTCATGATTGAGTCTACCAGTCTATGTAATTTAAAATGTCCGCTCTGTCCGGTTCCAGCCCATTTGCATCGTAATGTGGGGCACATGGAATTGCATACTTTTCAGGAAGTTATCGACAGTATTGCTGGCTATGCTAAAAAAATAGATCTGTGGAATTTTGGCGAACCGTTTTTAAATCCTCATATTTTTGAAATGATTAAATACGCCACCGATCGGGGGATCAAAGTCCGCGTAAGCACCAACTCCACTTTTTTGAGTGAAAAGGAAGTGGAGCAAATCTTCTGGTCTAACCTGACCTCCATCATCGTCTGTCTGGATGGTGCCAGCAAAGAAACGCATGAGCGCTATCGTATCGGCAGTCAATTTGAACAGGTGGTGGAAGGCATCAACCGGCTGGCACAGAGTAAACGCAAACTGGGTCGCAAATTACCTTTCATCCGTTTACAATTTCTGGTATTTAGCTATAACGAACATGAAATCGACGATATCATCGAGATGGCTGAAAAAATGCAGGTAGACCAACTGGCTCTTAAAAATGTCTCTCTTGGCACCTGGATCGACGGTAAAATTCGCAAGAAAATTGCCAAAAAACTATTACCTAAAAATGATAAATATCGCAAATATGTGGTGGAAGAAGAAGACCTCCAGCTCAAAATCGAGGATTCTGTATGTAGCTGGGCTTATGAAAATGGCGTGGTGCTCTCCAATGGAGATGTCACTACCTGCTGCTACGATTCCAGCGGGGTGCATGCTTTTGCCAATGTGCATCGGGATGGCGGTTTCTGGAACATTCTACAGAGCGATAAAATGAAGCAGATCCGTGAACAAATCAAAAAACGAGAGCTCCCTCTCTGTAAAACCTGTCAGTACAGTGATTATGGGGCAACTCTCATTAATTTTCATTATGAAAATGGGAATGGAAAGAATAGCAAAAGTCTCAATACCCCAAAACCAATTTCTGAAGTCCCTCAAAATCAAAACAAAAAAATTCTGGTGGAAAAATCATGACGGATAAAAAGTACTGGTTAGAACGAGCAAGACAGTATTTATTTTACACCGGTCCTCTGGATGTAGGGGCACAGCTTTGCCTGGAAAATATGAAATACGGGCTGGCAAAAATACACTTTGTTCAGCAATTGCTGGGCCTGCAACCCAATGCGACCTTCATCGCTTCGCCCGATGTAACCGTGACCATCAACAGTTATCGCTGGCAAAGTGGTTTTGGCTACGGAGGTAAACTTGCCTGGGGCAATGGTAGCGAGGAACTGATTTTTCTCGATACTAAACCCAATTGCTGTGGTATGTTTGTGGGGGGACTTGACCGTCTTCCTTCCAAACAGAAACTCATAGAACGCTCGGTAAAAATGAAGCAGGAGCGGTGTGAAATCGATGGTGTCAAAATCAAATGGAATCTGGAAAAGGGTAACCACTTTGTAGATGTGTTTGAAGTCCGCCCACTGAATGCACAGATAACACTGCCTCCGTATGCTTTTATGGCCCATACTTCCGGCAGTGAACTGAAAAAAAAGACACACTTGGGCCCTGGATTGTACATCGATTCCAGTGAGACTTTACAGGATTGGGCCGAGTTTGTGGCAACGCCTTTTGGTGAGGTCCCGGTACTTGTCGGCAAGAAAGCAAGAACATACTGGGAATTTTACATCATTGCAGAAGCCTTTGCACAGAAAAGGCGCAAACGGGCCGCTGAGTTACTTTTTGATGAATTCACGACCCTGACCAATGCCAATCATCAGGGATTACTCAACATGAACGAAATGGCGCTGGGTATCAATTCGTGGTCAGGTCAGCCGGGCGATGACCTCTTTCCGCTGGCGCTGCGCCCCGATTTGCCCGTTTATCTGTTTCGTGGGTTAAACAACTTTTCAGAGAAGTTACTCAAAAAATTAAACTGGTACCAGAGAGCTCAGCAATTAGGCGTATTAGGTCGTTTACTGAAGGCCAATTTGATCCCGCACGGCGCCGGGTACAACTTCCCGCAATGGCAACAGGTCCTGAGAGTGCACGAAATTCAGGGGAAACGCTTTTTTGAAGTAAAATCTCGACATGGCCATGGCAGCGAAATCATCGCCGATTTACGCAACGTTCCCTATAAATATCGGGGCAAGGAAATCTTTACTCAAACGGTGGAACTGGAGCTTGGTGAGCCTGTGGCTGAGCTTGTGCCCGTTTATGTTTTGAAGATTTAAACCAGTAGGTCTAAATTCGAGAGCTTAAACCCTAAATTCGTGCCCTTCATGGTTTAGGAATTTTTCAGGATGATTCATGAGTGATGGATAACTGGTTGATTAGAAGATTTCTTTCACATAATTCTTTCATTGTAAACTCAACATCCTTTAACCCGAATTTCTGAATATGGAAATAATATGAAAATACTGCTTTACTGTCAACATTTACTGGGTATGGGACATTACGTACGTAGTTTAGCCCTTGCCGGAGGATTGAAAGACCACCAGGTCTATTTCATTAATGGTGGGGTCCCCATCCCGCAGATTTCGATTCCTGAAAATACAGAGTTAGTGCAGCTACCTTCTATCCAGAGTGATGAGAATTTTACCCGGTTAATCACCAACGCAACAAGCGATATACTAAAAACACGGCGTGATACCCTACTGAATCTTTATCAACAGATAAAGCCTGATATTTTACTCATCGAGCTTTTTCCTTTTGGTCGCCGAAAATTTGAATTCGAACTCATCCCCTTACTGGAAACCAATCTAAACAATCCACACAGAGCCAGGGTAATCTGCAGTCTGCGGGATATATTGGTGACAAAATCCAACCAGACAAAGTATGAAGCGAGGGTATGCAAACAAGTGGCTCGTTATTTTGACGCCATTCTTGTCCATGCAGATCCAGAAATTATCACTCTGGATGAATCCTTTTCTCGCGTAGCAGATTTACACGCCAAAATATACTACACGGGCTATGTAGTACCTCAAAATGGTCATGAGTTTTCTCCTTCGGACAAAGACCCGAATGTTACCAAAATCACGGTAAGCGCAGGGGGTGGACGCGTAGGATTCCCACTGCTAAAAACCGCCATCGAAGCTAAAAGTTTATTGATGGCTGAAAATATCCCGGTGTCCATGACGCTTATTACCGGGCCCTTTCTACCCGAACAGGAAAAAATGCAATTGCAAACTCTGGCGAAAAAGGATTCTGACATAAAAATAATCCGGTTTGTACCAGACTTATGTGCCTGGCTAAAAAGTTCACAGGTCTCTGTAAGTATGGCCGGTTACAACACTTGCCTGGATGTTTTACAGGCAAGGGTACCGGCTGTTCTGGTGCCATTTACCGGTGGCGGGAATGATGAACAGAGGCGTCGTGCAGGGGCTCTGGCTGCCAGGGGTCTGGCCAGACTTTTACTCCCGGAAAATCTTACGCCTGAAACTCTGGCACAGGCTATTCAAGAAACTGTAAAAATTCAACCACCAGAATTTGCGATCGATCTTGCAGGTGCTCAAAATAGTGCGAAGATTATTAATTCATTTATTTTTAACCCCGGACAGCCCGCGGATTTGGGAGATGGATTTAAAGTAAGAAAGAATTCTCATGAAATATGAAAAGATAAAAGACCGACCCGAATACCAGGCCTTGGTCAGGGAGTTACAGAAAAAAGGTTTTGTCAGGAACCTCATTGCAATCCTGGATGCCAGTTTCGTGCACCATCAACAGCCACTAACTCTCTTCTTCCGTGATGATGATATTGACGATTTGACCCCAAATTTAATCAAACTTTTGCAATTATTTATTCAGGTAAATATTCCCTTACATTTACAGGTCATCCCTGCTAAAGTCAAATTAAATACAGTCCATTACCTGAGACATTTGAAGCAAAAATCTCCTGCTCTGGTATTCATAAGTCAACACGGCTGGAAACATGAAAATTACAATTCCACAGGTAAAAAATACGAATTTGGAGATTCAAGAACTCAATTTCAACAATTATCGGACATCATTTCCGGGAAAGATAAAATGACGCAGCTTTTTCTCAACGATTTTTACCTTGCTTTTACACCGCCGTGGAATCGATACAATGAAAGTACTTTGCTAAGTTTACAGGAATTGGGCTTTAAAATCATATCAGCAGATGGTGGTAAAGTAGACTTTTTAAATGACCATGAAATGGTGGAGATCTCCACGGCCATCGATCTCTATCACTGTCGACCTGATCCCCGGATAAAATCCCCGGCCCACTTATTGTTTGAAATAAAAGAAAATCTAAAAAGAACTCCATTTCTCGGTCTGTTGCTCCATCACCATGAAATGCAGGAACCGGATTTTTTATTTTTAAAAAAGCTTTTAATGGTGCTTAAATCTCGGAATTATATTGCTTTTCCAAATTTTAAACAAATCTATGAGCAGGTAGTAGAAATCGTTAATAATTTTAATAATTTAAAAATAAACATATGATTATTTGGTGCATTTTTCAGGAAAGGTCAATCATGAGAACACAAAATTTATTAATTACGCAAATCCTGTTTTTCATACTATGTTTTGATGTACCTGCTCAAACAGGTTCAAACATTAATTTAAAAGACCTGCAAATCGGGCAAAGAATTCGAGTAAGTGGAAAATATCGTGCTGATGGTATTTTTCTCGGTCACAACGTAGAACTCAAAAATTCTCAAGAAGATGCAGTGATAGAAGGTATTATTAAGACCCTGGACACGAAGTTAGCGATAATCAAGGTAATGGGAATAAGGGTAGTCATAAATGGGCACACACAATTATTTAACAACCGTTCGCATTCGGTCCAGTTAAAAGAACTCCTCCCCGGCAATTGGGTGCGTATTCAGGGTAAGCATATTGAAAAAGAGCTGCTATTAGCCTCAACAATTCAATTAATTGATCCACCTGACACAGGCGAAGAATCTCTCGAAAGTGAAATACAGAAGTTGAGTACTGAAAAATGGGAAGCCTGCCTGATCCTGGATATACCTGTTGTTTTTAACAACCAGACGATTTTTAATGATTTTAGACCATTCATAAATGGGGTTAAGCGCGATGATGATGATCAGCAACCCTCTCCCATTACCATTGGCGATTATTTTCTCATGGGCGGCAAAGTTGAAGTAGAAATTGAACCTCAGGACAATTTAAATTTGAACAATGCTTCAGCAGATAGGGTCAATTCACAGATAAGTTTCAAACCAGAGTTCTCGCTCACTCCGTTGCCAGGGGTGGAAATCTACACCAAGCTAAAAGTCAAACGGAAACAATTGATCAAGACGGGTCAAGAAGAAGGCTCCACGCGGTTCCAGGCCTCAGAGTTTTATTTAAACCTGTACAATCTGTTCCAAACTTCCTTAAGTTTACAGATTGGCCGACAAAGATTTAAAGATAAACACGAATGGTTCATCGATGAAAATCTCAATGCCATACGATTAATCCTGGATACCAAACGCTTTGATTTAAAATTTGCGGTAGCTGACGGTAAAATATTAAGTCAGAAGGCTCCTATGGATGCAATCAATCAATTTCATTACTATTTTACCAGTCGTGTAAAAATGGCCCGACGTACCTATCTGGGTGCTTTTTTATTTGGACGTCTGCACCACAAAGATTATGTTGGCCTGAACTGGTTTGGTGTATGGTCAAGGGGACGTCTATTTAAAAATAAGATTCGTTACTGGTCAAATATCGCCACGCTCTGGGGGAATTCGGGATTTGACTCAATCTATGGTATCGCCTATGATGTTAAAATCACCAGCCGCCTTCCACTGCACTTACCGGTGCTGGTTACCGTAGGCTACGCTTATGGTTCGGGTGATCCCAACCCGCGTGATCGGTCCGATTTGAATTTCCGCCAAACCGGTTTTCAGGATAACAGCGCCAGGATTGCTGGCTTAAAACGAGTTAAATATTACGGTTTTATTTTCGATCCAGAATTAAGCAACATGAAAATCTGGACGCTGGGACTGGGTTTGCAACCTACTTTAAAATCTTCTCTGGAGTTTCTCTTCCACACCTATAGTCAGGTTGTGGCGCAAAAATTTCTTCGCGATTCTAATATCAGTGCCAGGCCTTTAGGAACTAATAAACATCTTGGCACTGAGCTTGACATTATTTTTACTATGCGTGAAATTCCTAATGTGGATCTATCGCTTATTTTTGGCTATTTTCATCCGGGCATGGCTTTTGGTGAGGTAAATTCCGGGGTAATGATGGGGAAAATGAAGTTTCAAGTATTTTATTGATGGGCTGTCACCTCGAGAGATTCCTGCTCTCGGCAACCAACCTGAATTGCGAAGAATCTCCACCCAACTTCTTCTAATGATCCAAGAAGAAACTCACGCAAAGACGCAGCGAACGCAAAGATTTTTTATTTCAAACAATATGCAAAAAGCCAGGACCAATTATTTCTTTCTTGTTTATTTTTTCCTTTGAGTTTTTGTGTCTTTGCGTGAAAAATATATGAC
>CAZMEG010000149.1:0-7663 GCA_964565205.1 uncultured Cytophagia bacterium | reverse complement strand
TTACTATTGAGTACTGCGTTGTTTGAAACTACTATCCTAAAGCCTCCAGTTTGAAGGCAGAGATTGAAAAAAGATTCCCGAATATCCAGGTTGATCTTATTGAAGGCGAGGGCGGGGTGTTTGAAGTGGCAAAGGATGGGGAACTGATTTTTTCCAAAAAACAACTGGGGAGGTTTCCTGAATACGAAGAGATTTTTGCGAAGCTATAATTTCACTCTTATACCATCCAAAAAAATAAATTTGATCAGGCATCCCTAAATAAATTTACCTTGTGATTATAAAAATCATTTTTGTGGAATATTCAGCTTACACCTTACGTTTTTTTTAACATATGCATATGCGTACATATGTTGAAGTTTTAAAATGAGGATTCTTCTCCATGCAAAAAATTGATGTGGCTATTATTGGGGCCGGTCCAATAGGTCTTGAGGCAGCCCTCTATGCCAGCCAGTTAGGCTATAAAGTCAGAGTTTTTGAAAAAGGTGAAGTGGGTGAACATTTTAAGCAGTGGGGACATGTGACCCTGTTTTCCCCCTGGAAAATGAATCACACATCCCTGGGTACATATAAAATCAAGCAACATTTTCCCCATTGGAAGTTTCCCGACCCCGAGGATTATTTGACGGGTAGAGAACATCGAGAGATTTATTTACAGCCATTGAGCAGGTTACCTGAGTTGCATAGTATAATCCAAACCGGGGTACGGGTAGAATTTATTGGGCGTGAAGGCCTTCTAAAAGGCGATTATATCGGACAGGCGGAACGTGCCCAGCATCCTTTTCGCCTGCTCACAGTGGATGTAAACGGACATGAAAAAATTTACCATGCAGAAGTCGTAATTGACACATCAGGGGTTTACAGCCACCATAACTGGCTGGGGGATGGCGGAGTTCCTGCTATTGGTGAACGCTCCTGTGCTGAGAAAATAGCGTATGAGCTTCAGGATATTTATGGCAAAGATCGGAAAAAATATGCAGGCAAAACCACTCTTCTAATTGGATCGGGCTATTCAGCCGCCACGGCCATCAGTGATTTCCGAAATCTTATCCAGGAAGAACCCGCTACCGAGGTGATCTGGGTGGTCCGCACTCCAAGGAGTACCCCCATTCCGCGAATTGAAAACGATCCTTTACCCAATCGTGCAAAATTGACCGATGAGGCCAATCAATTAGCTAAAAATTCAATCCCGCAGATAAAATTCAGGAATAAAACCACCGTAGAATCGATTCAATATTTGCAGGAAAAAGATAAATTTCAGGTGCAATTAAAAACTAATGGAAAACTCGAACCCGTAGAAGTGGACCACGTGATTGCGCATATTGGTTACAGTCCCGATCATTTGATGTACCGGGAATTGCAGGTCCATGAGTGTTTCGCCACCTGTGGTCCCATGAATCTGGCAGCGGCTCTATTAGGGTCTTCATCTACCGACTGTCTGGCGCAAACCAGCCATGGTCCCAAAACTCTCAAAAATCCCGAACCTAATTTTTATATCCTGGGCAATAAGAGTTATGGTCGCAATTCAAATTTTCTTCTCCGTATCGGGTTCAGTCAAATTCAGGAAATTTTTACATTAATTACCGGTGATGAAGGATTAAATCTTTATCAAAAGTTTTCAAAGGCTATCAAGGAGTACGATTGAGTTTAGAAGTTTTAAAAGTACACGGAAACGAAACCTCTCAAAGTATCAGTGATAAACCCGAGGATAGATTCAAGCCTGCGGCTGATCAAATTCCCTGGGTACCGTTACATTCTCTGGATACACTCTGGTTTCAGGTGGGGGGCACCATTTGTAATTTGTGGTGCACGCATTGTTTCATAAGTTGCAGTCCCAAAAACCACAAATTTGGCTTCATGAACAGGACTACTGTGCGTAAATTTCTTGAAGAATCAAAAAAATACGGGGTGAAAGAATATTATTTTACCGGTGGTGAGCCTTTTATGAACAAAGACATGCTGGGGATTCTGGAAGATACCCTGGCTATCGGGCCCGCTACCGTTTTAACCAATGGTATCTTGATTAACCAACGAGTAGCTCGTCGGTTACAGGAGATTACCGAGCGTTCGATTTATTCGCTGGAGCTCAGGGTGAGCATTGATGGTTACAATGCTACCATGAACGACCGTATTCGAGGGGAAGGCAGTTTTCATAAAGCCATGCGGGGAGTGAAAAATCTGGTTAATTACGGCTTTTTACCTATCATCACCGTAGCACAAACCTGGGAAGATGCTGAGACCGAGAAAGTATTTCAGGGATTCCGAGAGATGTTAATCACCATGGGTTATACCCGACCTCGCATTAAAATAATCCCACCCTTACGCATTGGACGTGAAAAGTTACGTAGCCGAGGTTACGATAAATACGAATTTGTGACCCGGGATATGATGGTCAATTACGATGACCATTTGCTTCAGTGTAGTACCGGACGCATGGTTACCGATCGAGGGGTTTATGTCTGTCCCATTTTAATTGATTTTCCTGATGCAAAATTAGGAGATACTTTAGAAGAATCGTTTACTCCCTATCCACTAAAGCATCAGGCCTGTTTCACCTGTTATATTTCTGGAGCTATCTGTTACAATTTCTCTGGATCTGAGAGTTAAGTTATGAATAGTACGTTGAATATTAAAGTAACCCAAGAAAGGAGCAGGGAATTTATATGAGTAGTAAATCAAACGGTAAAAAAATCAGTGTAGAAAAAGCCGTACGGGAACGTTACACCCGTGGGGCTCAGCACCAGGAAGTAGCTCTTTGTTGTGCACCGGTGAATTATGATAAGAAATATTTAGAAGTGATACCTCAGGAAATTATTGAGCGTGATTATGGATGTGGGGATCCTTCAAAATATGTGAAACCGGGGGAAACGGTACTGGATCTGGGCAGTGGGGCTGGTAAAATTTGTTATATCATTGCTCAGATGGTGGGCCCGGAAGGGAAAGTGATTGGCGTGGATATAAATGATGAGATGTTAAAGCTGGCGCGTTCTTATCAGCAAGAAATTGGCGATAAAATTGGCTATCACAATGTTGAATTTCGCCGGGGAAAAATTCAAGATTTGCGGCTGGACCTGGATCGAGCGGATGTCTACCTGCGCGAAAATCCCATTCGTTCTGCCTCGGATCTGGTACGATACGAGGAATTCGTTGAGGAGCAAAGGAAAAATCATCCATTGATTCCTGATGAGTCCATAGATCTGGTGGTTTCCAACTGTGTTTTAAATTTAGTCAAAGACGAAGATAAGAAGCAATTATTCAGGGAAATTTATCGGGTTCTTAAACGGGGGGGACGCGTAGCTATCTCCGATATCGTTTCTGATGAAGATGTGCCAGAACACCTGAAAAACGACCCCGATCTCTGGAGTGGTTGCATTTCCGGAGCTTTACGTGAGGATGAATTCCTGCAGGCTTTTGCCGAAGCCGGGTTTTATGGCATTAAAATTGAAAAGCGTGACGATCAACCCTGGCAGACCATCGAGGGCATCGAGTTTCGTTCTGTCACCATCACCGCCTACAAAGGCAAAGAAGGGCCCTGCCTGGAGCGTAATCAGGCGGTTATTTACAAAGGCCCCTGGAAAGCTGTCATTGATGACGATGGGCATACCCTTTATCGGGGCGAACGCATGGCTGTTTGTGACAAAACCTTCAAAATTTACACCCGTGAACCGTATGCAGATCAGATTATACCGGTAGAACCTTACGAGGAAATTCCATTAGAAGAAGCACAGCCATTTAATTGCAATAAAAATGCTCGCAGACATCCTCGAGAAACTAAAGGACTGGATTATAAGGTAACGGAATTGAGCGAGGGAGAATGCTGTGGGCCCGATGGCTGTTGTTAACTCTGTCTAAAAATTAACACAATCCATGCAGGAGTTGTCATTCGAAAAGATTGCTTTGTTTGGGGGAGTTTATAACAACTACCTGGCTTTAGAAGCTCTGGTTGCCGATGCAAAAAAAAGAGGAGCCGAAAAGCTTTACTGTCTCGGTGATCTTGGAGCCTTCGGGCCTAATCCGGATAAAGTCTTTCCCATTTTGCAGGAACACAATATTGAGGTTGTTCAGGGTAATTATGACCATTCCATCGGCCATGGACTGAGTGATTGCCAGTGTGGTTATACCGATCCTCGAGATAATTATTTCGCTCAGATAAGCTATGATTACACGTTTTCAAAAACCAGTCCGGAATTCAAAAAATATCAGAAGCAGTTGCCTGCAGAAATTCGATTTATTTTTGGGGGAAAACGTGTGCTCTTATGTCATGGGTCACCAAGAAAGATGAATGAATTCCTCTGGGAATCTACCACTCCGGATCATTTTTTACAGAAACTATTTCAAGATTATGAAGCCGATATAATCTGTGTCACTCATACGGGTATCCACTGGCAGCGCCAAATAGGGGACAAACGGTTCATCAACGTGGGAGTCATTGGTCGGCCGGAAAATGATGGGAGAGTCAATGTGTGGTACGCCCTGCTCAGTCAAAACGGTGCAATTGACCTGGAATTTATCCCTCTGGAATATGACCACCTCCGGTTAGCCGAAGAAATGCGTGAGGAGGGTTTACCCGAAGAGTTTATCGAAACCATTTTAACCGGCTGGTGGACCACCTGTCTTGAGATCTTACCCGCCAAAGAACGTATGCGTGGCAAATTTTAACCTATCGTTCAGGACTTACCAAATACCGGGATGGTGGCTCCGTTAATATCGTTGGCATCGTCAGAGCAAAGAAAAAGAATTACCTTGGCCAGCGAATCAGGAGTTACCCAATCTTTAAAATCGGCTCTGGGCATTGCCTGGCGATTTTCCGGTGTGTCAATAATACTTGGTATGATCACATTAGCGTGGATATTATGCGACTTGCCTTCCGCAGCCAGGGACTGGGTAAAATTGATCAGCCCGGCTTTGGCCGCTGCGTAGGCAGCTATACCTGCCGTGCCCTGAAGTCCCCCTTTCGAACCCACCGTGATAATACGACCATAATTTTGCTTTATCATGATAGGCAACACGGCTCTACAAAACAAAAAGGCCGTTTTTAGATTGAGTTCCATCATTTGTTGCCATTGTTGCAGACTGGTCGCATGGATCTGAACCCCACCTAAAAATCCACCGATTAAATGCAGCAAAAAATCAATGCGTCCCCAGTGCGTAGATACCCGGTCAATCGTTGCCTGCACACTCGATTCCTCAAGGGCATTGGTTTTAATTCCAATCCAGCGATCTGAATCGGCTGGTAATTGATCTTTGAATTTTTCAAATTTTTTGTCATTGGTATAAGTAAAGGCTACCTTAACCCCTTTTTCTATAAAAGTAGTTACAACGGAGGTGCCTAATCCCCCCGTACCTCCAGTAATAAGCGCCACACGATTCTTCATACTCTCTCCATTTACCTTAATGTACTTACTTTCATAATATTTTAAAAATTAAGTGATTAGGCTTAAGGAATACTGGAGTAAAGAATGAGTGGAAAATTGAAAAGGTTCTTCCATTACTCCAGAAATCCAGTGTTCCATTAATCCATTGATAACGCAGGTTTATTGATTTTTTATTCTTGAGGACTTTTTTACTTTTAAAACAAATTCTGTTGGTCTGGCGAAAAGTTTCAAAGTGCGCCACTGTTCATATCTTTTAAAAATATCCAGGGGCATAAGTTTCCGGACATGTTTACTTTGATAAATTTGGTGAACATCTTCTTTGCTCAAAAGCCCTGGCCAAATCTGATATTGTCTGATGGCCTGTAAGATGGGTTCATAAAGTTCCGGTGCCTTCAAATCAAGAAGTTCACTGCAAACTAACCCCATAAAATCTGGATCTTCACCGGAAAGATTTAGTAGCTTTTTAAAAATTTGTACCACTGCCTTTGATTTGTCTGGCTCAAGTAAAGCAATCTGGATTAAAGTTGTACACACAATTAAACGAGAAAAGAGATTATTATCCTGTTCAAGAATAAAATCCTCCAGTAAATCCAGTTGATTTGACCCCAGATAATAGAGGACTTCCCAGAGGTCTTCCATGATAGCCTCTGGAATCAGCACATCTAAATATCCCTGATCATGACTCAAAAGTTTTAAGATTAAAGAAAGGGAATCCTGTGAACGTAAGTGTCCCAGTAAAAATATAGCATGGACAACTGCAAAATTTTCATCCTGGCGAGGCTTATTTTTACTAATCAAATGTTCTCTAAGAATTTTTTCAAGATGAGGGATGGCTTCCCCATCATAGTCGATTATTTGCTGAATTATGTTAAAATCTATCCAGCAATCCTTTTCATATAAATTTTTAATCAACAATTCCAGTGAAGATTTCTGGCTTGCATTCTTCCTTGTATGTCTCATCATCAGCTCCCAAAAAACCTTTACTCTGACTCTACACTAAGGCAGGAATAATAATTGTAGCTAACTCGAAGTGAACCGTGCTGTGAAGTCCGCTCAAATTAAAGAATATTAAAAACAATGTCAAGTAGAATATTTGCTTTTTGGTACAACCTCAGTGCCAGTTCGATAGGTGATCCGAGGTTGTCCAAAAAGAATATCGGTTAGATTAGCGGCTGTCCTCTACATCGTCCTTTGGGACCGCCCAATAAAATCTTCAGTTAAATTTATTTTTTTTATAATTCTTCGATTATTTAACCCGATGCAACTTATTTTTACAATTAAAGTGAAAATTTATTCCATCACCCTGATACTCTTATTAATTATTCAGGTGAATTTTATTTTCGAGGCACCACCACAATGGTCACGCTGTCAGAGACCATGGAGCCAAACAGTCCCAGGGCATTGTCAAGGTTTTTAAAATTTACCAGAAAAGGTTGTCCGGTTTGAAAATTGTACAGAGAGTAGGCTGAATCAAGAGCAATTACTTTGAACTGCTGCTTTTGCATGATCGTATCACAACGGAAGAACATCCGTACTGGGACAGAATCCCGGGATTCATTGAAATTTGCTCCTCCTACCAAGATTGTTGCTGGCCGGCCGGGAATTCTGGCACATTCCGGTACAACCAATCTAATATGATATGACATGGCACCGACACTGGGCTCCCAGATGAAAAGCACCCGGTCACCATCCCGAACCACTAAACCGTCTTTTGGGGATATGATGTGAAACGATGCCGGCACTGTGGTGTGACCCCTCACGATCCGACCACGCTTGTCGGTAATTTCCAAATAATAGGTCTGCCCTGGTATAACCTTAAGAGGCATTTGCACATCCTGGTACAAGCCTGGTGATACTTCTGAAAACAAGATTTCCTGATCGGCACCACGTACCACTACCCGGGCGTTTTTCAGTGGCTGTTCGATTTGCTCTGCGGGTATTTCCGAAATTAAGACAAGGTTTTTTCCTTCCACCACTAAAATACTCTGGCGGTTAAAATCAGGACTAAGGATCGCCCGCACCATGATTTCATTCAAATCTCCCTCAATTACCGGATTCTGACTGCAAGCAGCTACCAGCCAGATAAACACTACATAATCTTTTCTTAGTCTAAATAAACCCATCTGGGACTATCCTTCGCCACAAAACCCCTTTCTCTCTTCAAAAAGAGAAGGGGGGATGAGTTTGAAAAAGCAAAAGCTCATTTTTTAGCTTCCCTCCAGGTTCTTCTAAAGCCCACTCCTTCTATACTATGAAAATCCAAAAACTGGTCCGAAGGCGTCCTCGCCGAG
>CAZMEG010000148.1:0-7674 GCA_964565205.1 uncultured Cytophagia bacterium | reverse complement strand
TCTCTTTATTTTACTTGTACATTCTTTAAACTCACCCACTAAATACTGAGGCTGTCCAAAAATATAATCGGTTTTTTTGAAAGCTACAATTTATAGCGGTCAGGGACCGCTTCTATCCTTTAAATGGCAAAGACAAAGTTACTGACGTCCCTGAAGCGTGTTTTTGGACTGCAACAATTTTAGGCTTAATTCGCTGCCTCCCAGCATTAATCCATCTAAGCTTATTGAGTTTAATAAAGCCCTGTTAAAATGGCAATCTTAAAATACGATAAATATTAAATCCGAGTCGGAAATCTCCATCAAAAAAATCGAAATTTCCACCACTCATATATTGACTGGTTGCCAGTCCTAAGGAATTGGTGATATAGACATGAAATACATGCCCTCCCACTTTTCTCTCGATCCCTGCCGTGAATGTATCATTAAAAACCGATTTATTGCCTTCAATTCGGCGCCCCCCCAGTACATTGGCCCCTTCTTCTCCACTCAAAATGGGTACCCCTTCTACAAAAATGGAAAAATCTCGGAACAGGGTTAATTTAACCCCATAACCCAGAGTTATGATAGGGTCCTCATCTTCCAGATTGACGTTTCCGTTTAATAAAATTCCAGGTACAATAAGGACGGAGATTCTATCGTGTAATTTTTTGCTAAGTGCGAGTTGAGCAAACCAGTGAAAACGTTCACCGTCACTACGACTTAAAATTTTAGTACCCGTAGGATCAGAGGGGTCAAAAATTTCCTTGAGCGTTTCCCAATCAAAACCAGCGTGCAGGGCAGCCGAAACAGGTATGGAACCATCGGTTTTTTCACGTAAAAAACGCCACTTCGCTGCAAATTCGTATGTAGCATTTTCACTGGACCTGGCTAATTCCAGCATAATATCTCTGGAAATAGGAAAGTTAAGATTTATAAAAACATGGGCGCCGAAATCCAGGCCAAATAATTGATCCAGTCCTTCATTGACGGCTCCCCGCCAGCGGTGAGCAATCCGAAACAGAAAAACGCCTTTCTCCAGGGTCTGGGTCGTGGGCAGAGTAGATAAACTCCAGCCCGGAAAAGCTTGCACATATTTTCGTGGAGGTGCTTTTACGTTTAATCCGGTGGGTAAGGAACGTATCCAGTCTTCCAGAGTTTTGATTTCGCTATCTGAAAGAGGCGGTCGCATTTTAGGCATTCGATCTCCTTCAATGCCAGGCAGACCCTTCAATTTCATGATCAAATAACTGTTAGCAGGATCACCCGGTTTCACACGTAATAATTCGGGTTTTTCCTGACTGGGCTTATTTACAAGAGAGGATAGAATATATTCCTCTGTAAGGTCCATGCCTTTTTGCGCATTGGGACCTGAATGACATCCTGCAAAGGCACAGTGTTCATCAAATATTTCGAATACCGCATCAGGTAATTGCTGTTGAGCTCCGGCTGTAGAACTTAACCAGGCAAATAAAAAAGTTATAAGGATTGGACGTTTTAGTAACATTTTTGCTCCCTCCGATAGTTCTAAAAAATGGTATGAAAAAGGGAAAAATAATTAAGTTGGGAATAACTTATCCTTTAATTTCTTTTTAAGCATTTCCCTTGCTCGAAATATGCGGGCTTTTACAGTACCAAGGGGAATGTTCAAAATCTGTGCGATTTCTTCATAAGATTTCTCCTCATTGTGTCGAAGTACGATAACAATTTTATAATTTTCGGGTAATTGATCGATAGCCTCACGGATTAATCGAGATTTTTCGTTTGACAAAATATTTTTATCCGGACTAAAAGACGTATCAGGGAAATCGCGCCGCATTTCTCCGTCTTTAGCAGAAACAGGTTTATCGATGGAAAAAGTCCGGAGCTTCTTTTTGCGTAAATGATCTATACAGTTATTGATGGCGATTTTATATAACCAGGTTGAAAAAGCATATTTTTCGTTAAAAGAAGGCAGGGCCTTAAAGGCTTTCATGAAAGCTTCCTGCACCAGGTCTTCTGTTTCTTCCCGATTGCGTACCATTTTGTAAAGCAAACTATAAAGGGCCTCCCGGTACTGCTCCATGATCTGTTTATAGGCCTCTTCGTCTCCGGTAACGGCTCTTTTGATTAAGTCTGTATTTGATTCTGGTCGTTTCAATGCATTTTATCAAAATTTTCATAACTAATTTTGATTTAAAAAATTACGGTAAAAAAAGCAAACTATCAAGAAGAAAATTTTAAGCAGGGGTAAACCTGTAAATTGAAATTCCAGGTCGAATTGTGCTAATTAGATTTTCAATTTAGGTCATTAGGAATTGTTTCGAATTTCGGGTTTAGGATTTTGATTTTATTAATTGGCGGGAGTGTCAGGATCACCACATTTGTTTTAATGATTTTCAGGTGGCAGCAAATTTAACACCTCTACAGCCGATTGTACCACCAGAGTGCTATCCATGGGCATAGAGTGGTACTGTCCATTAAGCCAGAGGGGGTTTTGATCCTTATAATGCTTACTTATCCATTGTCCTGATTGTCCTGTAGGAATAACTGCAAGAGATTTGTTGATATCACAGAAATCCACAAGTTGTCGGGTTGAGGGTCCCACATGCACTTCAAAGGGATGATCAAAGGGATACTCGGAGTTGTTGATGGTCATGGTGGAGCCCCCCCGAGGAAATGGTCCCAGATTGAGCAAGACATCCAGGGGTCTTTGTCTGCCCATGGGGTGACGCATGGTGAGTTGATGAATTTCGCCCCATCGCCAGTAACTGATTTCTTCTCCGGCCAGTTCTTTCAACCATTGGCCTGCATCCAGAAGGCTTTTAACCAGGATATCATTGCGGGTTTCTTTTTCAGGGGTACGTATATCATCAAACCAGGGAGATTTTTCATCACGTAACAGAGCCACCATCACCCGATAAGGCACATTGCCAATATGGATGTAATGTTTGTACAGACGTTCTCCCAGATCATCCTTCAGGGTGTTCTCGGTCAATTTTATAAAAAATGCATGAAAAATGCTGGTAGCCACACTTTCGGGTGTTTCCTCCCCATCCCAATCTTTGATTAAATTGTACAGGGTTTCCAGGTCCGGAGTGCTGGAGTTACTTAATTTAGCCTGTATGGCCTGTTTAAGGACAGGCAAAACCGTACGTGCATGTACCGAGACTAAATCCTGTTGAATAGATTTAAAGTCTTCCAGGGTAAATTTCTCTTTATCGGTCAAAAGTTCATTAATGCGAGCTGAGCGGCTGGGGGGTTCCCACAGATGAGTGATATAAAATGGGTAACGATCATCGATAATTTTATTGTTCGCCGTTGCCAGATATCCTGTGGAGGGATTCAGCACGTGGGGCAATTTCTCGAAGGGTATTTCACCCACCCATTGTCCTCTTTTTTGCCAGCCCGCATGAGGCACAAAACCCTTAGCATTTTGACGCAAAGGCACCCGGCCGCCCAGATAGTAGCCGATATCGCCATCGACCGAGGCAAAAATAAAATTCTGAGCTGGTACCTTGAAATAGCTTACTGCCTCCACAAATTCCTGCCAATTACGAGCCTTTTGTAATTTGAGAAACGCCGTTGTTTCATCGCTAAACTGATATCCGGTCCATTTCATGGCCAGAACATCGGGTAAATTAATCATTACGGGATGAATCGAATTAACAATGGGACCGTTTCGGGAGAATCGGATTTCCATGGTCAGGGTGTCCTGGTTTTTCACGGCAATTTTTTCTCGGATGATGTCAAAATCGCGCCAGCCCTCCGAGGTCCAGTATTGATTGGAATTTTCTGGATTGACTCTTTCCCGGTAAAAATCCACGTCATCTACCATGCCATTGGTTAAGCCCCACGCAATGAATCGATTGTGCCCTATAACAATACCGGGAATACCGGGCAAAGAGACTCCCGCTACATCGATATCTCCGCCCTTCAAATGCATTTCATACCATACGGATGGAGCCGAAAGTTCCAGATGTGGATCATTGGCCAGTAAAGGCTTACCACACACCGATTTCTTTCCGGAGACGACCCAGGAGTTGCTGCCCAGGGGAGCGCTCCCCATACCAAGAAATTCACGCAAAGCAAGGCCAGCTTCCATAAAAGGTCTCACGGATGACCAGAAGGGTCTGGTTTCCGGTGGAATGATGAAAGGACCTTCCTTTGGGAATCCGGGAAACAATTCGCTGGCTTTAGCATAACCAAATTTTTCCACCAGTTGTGCCAGCACCGGCTCAACATACCACGCAAAAGAGAGTCGCCAGGCCATCAATCGAGCGTATGCTATGCTATCTTCCATACGCCATTTCTCCGGCTTGTAACGCAGCAGAGTAAACTCTACCGGCAGCCTGTCCAGGTGGGTTTCAATGAAGGCATTGACACCGTCCGCATAAGCCTGTAATATCGCCCGGGCTTCCGCAGTGATGCGGGGCAATAATTTTCGAGCTATTCTTTCAAATCCCCAGATGCGTAAAAATTTGTCGCTGGTTAAAGATTTTTTACCAAATATTTCGGAAAGACGACCGGCTGCCAGACGACGATTGAAATCCATTTGCCAGAGGCGGTCCTGCGCTGTGACATAACCAGCCGCTCTGAATAAATCCAGTTCATTTTTGGCAAAAATATGTGGAACCCCATATTTATCGCGATACACTTTTACTGAATCATCGAGAATGGTTAAATGAATTTCACCAGAGGTTTGGGGTAGGGACTTTTTCAGTAATCTATAGCTAAGAAATGTAACGGTAATGCCAATAATTAGAACAAACAGAATTACACCACTTATGATTTTTAACCACTTTTTCATGGTATCTCCACGAACTGTTCTGTGTCATTTAAAAAAATTCAAAATATGTGATTTTAATTTCACGATTGGTTCCGATGCCATCGGGTCCGTTTTCAAGAATGTTTTTCCAGTTGAACTGCAGTACAAATCGATCGGCAAAAATCCATTGAGCGCCCGCATTCAAATAACCATCTCCCGAACCAAATCCAATGTCACGATTATCATTGCGTGCCAGATCATATTCCAGCATGAAACGAAACTCCCTATTGAAGCTCAAATCGGCGCCCAGAAAAATATTGATGTCTTTATCGTCGTCATCATTTTCAAGACTATAGTTGAGGCCGCCGTGAATACCCAGGTTAAATAAGAATCCATAGTTTTTACTGGCCACGGCATAGAATCCACGGGATTTGATAGCATACCGATTGAAATCATCGTTGTATGGCCCATAACCCTGAGAATCAAATCCGATGACCACGGCCGGGGTGGCAAAAGTTTCGTTGATAATGCGCAATTTGGCTTGAATTCCAGGCTGCGGATTCCAGTTTACGTCTCCCTGCCCGATAATTCTCTCTCCACCATAGGACAAACCGATCATAAAGTTGGGAGTGATGCCCACAGCGACTCCACCCAGTAAACCCCCGTTACCAAATAGACGCAGTTTTACATCAAAGCTGCCCCGTTCCAGCATGCCTGCTGTGGGGAGATCGATGAGGATGTTTTGCTCTAATAAACTCTGTGCATGGGATGGCAGGTTAACGGCTAAAAGGCTCAGGATTAAAATTAATAAAAATAACTTTTTCATCCTTGCGCTCCATGGTTTTTAATTAAGGCCTCTGAGTTAACTATTTATTAGGGTTAACTTCATTCATTACTTTTACAGAAAGCAGCGTTCCGAAATTTCATACCCCCTCTTCCATTTACTATTTTAAAACCCCCCTCACCAGGCCAGATGTAACAATGCCAGTGCTCCCGCTTTTACCGCCCAGACCATTCGCCACGGTTCCAGATCGGTTGTGTTCTCGGGTAGATCACCGGACGAATGGTAATATTTCGAGAAGTCAATCTCGAGTTTATTTTTCCCTGACCAGCATGGCGAATGCCAACCGGGCGTTTGATTCAGATAATTAGGAAATCCCCAGGCGGCTGTGTAAATGGTGGTCGCTGGAATCTTTGCCTCGAATTTTAATTGGCCAAAATATTTCTCAGGCAAAAACATATATGAATCGGTGCCACCCTGTGAAGGATTGGTAGTGTATTCCCGCCAGAAACCATTCTTCCCGCAGTACCTGGCGCCAATGTCGTCGAGCGTTCTAAGCAAATTTTTATTCCAGGGCACTTCATTAGATTCAAAATAAATCGCTTTCCGGAGTGTACCGGTTCCCACTTCATCAAAGTTAAGAACCCCTAAAATTTTGTCTAGCTCCGATTGATGTCGGGACACATAATTTTGTGCAGAATAATATTCGGAACCCCAGACAATAAATTTAATGGTAAATCGCGGAGGAGGTAATTTGCCCTGTTGAATAAGTTCATTTAAAATTCGAGCGGTTTCCAGCACGGTAGCTACACCGGAAGCATTATCATCAGCCCCTGGACCACTGGAATCGGAATCGCCATGGGCACAATAAATGTAATATTTTTGACTTTCTCGACCGGTTATTTCTGCAATCACAGTTCGTGGGGACCCATAGAAAATCTTACTGTCCAGTTCCAGGTGTACTGCTATTTTGTGTTTTTTAGCTAATTGTTTTTTCAACCATTGTCCTTCATTATAGGAAATAGCCAGTACAGGAAGTGTATTTCGGTCCTGGGGTAACGATCCTATAAATGACCAGTCCTGATAAACACCCGGTTTGTTGGGGAAATCAGTAATAACTCCCTGAACTTTTTGCTCCAGTAGATTTTTGTAAATCCCTGCATTAATTTCGTCATCCGTAAACAAAATTTTATCTTTTAAATTATGAGTTTGAAGAATCTTTGGGGTTAATTTATCGAGATAAATTAACTTTCCCTGGATTTTTGTTGATGGAGAGAATTTATACGGCCAGGCATTTTTTAAGATTCGTGAGCCTGGCGATACCACCCTTAATTGCCAGCTCTTTGCTTCATAGGTTAATTCGGCAGGATCGATAATTACATGGCTGGCAAGTCCAGCTTTTTTAAATTCAGCGAGAACATAATTAGCAGCTATATCCCCTGAGGGTGTACCACCCAGACGCGGACCAAATTCAACCAGCTTGTGTACGTGCTTTTGAAGTTTCGTCGAAGATACACTTTGAAGGATCAGTGTTTCCAAATCATTATTTTGTGTGATGGCCATGCCATAAAGAAGGCTTAACAATAAAAACAGAACGAGACTCAGATACTTCATCCAGGCGGGTCCTACCCTCCTTATAAATTTTGTTAATGATATTGAAAAAAATGCAAATTTGCAAGGAAAAATAAGCCGTATTTTTCAAATATTCATGGTCATCTTTTTGCTGAATTTTTGGGTCACAGAGTATGTATTCCCCCCTTGAGGGAGGAAATAAAGGGGGGTGTAAATAAGCGCAATGTAATAGAGATAGGAGATTGTAAGCAAGTTCTTTAAATAGAGCAAAATTAACATTCCCCTAAATTCTCCTTCAAAAGGTAGAGCCTTGAAGGATTAACTACCAAAAAAGTCTGGCGCGAAGGCGTCTTGCCGAGCTCCTTGCAACAAGTCCTCGGCGAGGACGCCTTCGGATTAGTTTTTTTGGATATTCGAGTGTCTCGATGGGGTTGGCTATTGGACAAATTATGAGGAAAGAAAAAGAATTAGCTTTTGCGTCTCTAAAATCATCCCTTAAGCCACATACTTTAAAATCACGAATAAGCTTAAAAAATGATCTTAAAAAAACCGACACTCTCATGCCGGCTTTTCGCTCCTCGGGCAAGCCTCGAACCTG
>CAZMEG010000147.1:7081-7738 GCA_964565205.1 uncultured Cytophagia bacterium | reverse complement strand
TTGATGAAATTCAAACAGCGGGAGAATACAGGGTGGTATGGGATGGTAGGGATTCTGAGGGGCGTCTGGTTGCCAGTGGATTATATTTCTATCAGTTGACAGCGGGTAATTTTAAACAAACCCGTAAGCTTTTGTACATTCGATAAGTTCAACAAGGAGGATTTAAGTAATGTTTCGGAGGTGTATTTTTACCGGATGGAGGTAGAGGGTACCAAGAAGTTTTTCGGAAAATAAATCCCACTCTCTTGAGAGAAGAGAGGGGGATTCAGGGGGTGAGTTGAGGGTCTATGCATAAACGAGGACGTATGTGTTACGTAACTCATTCGTCTCGATTGAGGGGGGTGAGGGGAGAAGGTTTTGCGGTCACGGCAATGTGTAAGTAAAATGGACCGCTGATGTACACAGATTAAACGGATTTTTGCTGAAATGTTCAACCTGTTGCTTAAAATTCTAAAGCCACATATTGGATAGAAACGGTCCCTGACGGTCATCTTATTGGGTTGGAAAAAGTCTAACGCAAAGGCATTTCATCGAGCTTCTTGCAAAGAGATAATGCCTCATAGTCCTCGGCGGGGACGCCTTCGGACTGGATTGTTGAATTTTGCAAATCCTGCCAGGTGTTGAAAACATGGCAGGATTTGGTCCTAAGTTAGAGAT
>CAZMEG010000147.1:0-7071 GCA_964565205.1 uncultured Cytophagia bacterium | reverse complement strand
ATAATGCCTCACAGTCCTTGGCGTGGACGCCTTCGGACTAGCTAGATTTTTTTTAACTTTCCAAATCCCGCCCGTTTTCAAAACCTGGCAGGATTTGGTCTTAAGTTAGAGATTGCGTGGGATCAAAACTTCTCAGCTTCGTCGATTAACATTATGGGTATGTCGTCCTTTATGGCATATTTTAAACGGCACTTGTGGCAGATTAACTTCTCGTTTTCTTTATCATATTCTAACTCGCCTTTGCATTTTGGACAGGCCAGGATGTCTAATAATTCCTTGTCCAGCATGGTTTCCTCCATAAATTTATTTTTCTTCAAAAAAACCCATTTTACCATATTTTTCAATACGTGCTTGAATTAATTGTTCAGGTGGCATTTTTTCCAGGACCTCTAACTCGGCTTTAATGCTTTCTTTGACTATTTCGGCCGCTTTGTCATAATCATGATGGGCACTCCCCATGGGCTCTTCAATAATTTTGTCGATGATGCCCATTTCCAGTAAATCCCTGGCAGTAAGTTTCATGGCTTCAGCGGCTTGATCGGCTTTGGTGCTATCGCGCCACAAAATAGCCGCACATCCTTCCGGAGAAATGACCGAATACCAGGTATTTTCCATCATGAGCACCCGATCTCCGATGCCAATACCCAGAGCCCCACCGGAAGCGCCTTCCCCGATGATTACCACCACAATAGGCACCGGCAGATGGGACATTTCAAATAAATTGCGCGCAATAGCCTCAGCCTGTCCTCGTTCTTCAGCCCCAATTCCAGGAAAAGCTCCCGGTGTATCAATCAAGCAGATGATGGGGCGCTTGAATTTAGCCGCCAGTTTCATCACACGCAGGGCTTTTCGATAGCCTTCCGGATGAGGCATGCCGAAATTTCTGTGCAATTTTTCTTTGGTGGTGCGACCTTTTTGGTGGCCAACGATAGCCACCTTACGACCGTCCATCACGCCGATACCGGCCACAATGGCCGGGTCATCCCCAAAGGCTCGATCACCGTGCAATTCCAGAAAATGAGTGGTCATTCTTTCAATGTAATCCAGAGTGTAAGGCCGCTGTGGATGTCTGGCCAGTTGAACTCGTTGCCAGCGACTTAATTTCGAATAAATATCGCGGCGCAGTTTGGTGGCTTTGGCTTCCAGGCGTTCGATTTCTTCGGTAAGCTCGACTTTTTCATTTTCGGCATATTCGCGCATTTCGCGAATACGTTTTTCCAGTTCCACGATTGGTTTTTCAAAATCTAAGACAAAATTATTCATAGGCTCACAATTTTATCATTGTTTTAAAGATTATTTCCAGGTCTAATAGAGGCGAATAATTTTTCATATAATACAAATAATAACGTTGTTTATCCTCTCTGGTTAACTTCTTATGTCTGTTAATTTGGACCAGGCCCGTTAAACCTGGTTTAATTTGAATTTCATCTTTAATTAAATTAGCATTTTTTTTGTCAAATTCAATAATTTCACTGCCCACAAAACTCAATTTACCTTTTAAAATAGCCCACAAATAAGGTAATCGATCCCATAAACCAGATGATGCCGAAGCAAACTCCCACAAAGTTACCGGAGCCCCATTGAATCCCCGAATGATTCGTGCTCTCTTCTTACCCGGTGAAATCCATCGTTTAAACAAATAAACGGGAAAAGTAACGAAAATGGTTAGCAGGGCAAGGGTAAGATCGAAAGCTCGCTTGATGAAACGATGTCGGTTCTGCTGTAATTTATAATCAATTTCCAGAAGCGGCATGTCATCCAGGCGATCAATGGAGGCTTTGCCAATGATCACCTCCAGATTGCTGGGCACCAGCTTGAAATTTACTCTCTGGCTCCCCCAGCGTGCGATGATGTTCAAAATTCGATCATAAGAAATTTTATGCGTAGAAAATATGACTTCCTGGATGCGTTCGGTCTCAATAATCTTGTTTAGTTCTTCCACGGTACCCAGTACCTGAATACCATGAAAATCACGCCCTACATCCACTGGATTTATACTTACCAGGCCTGCAATTTCATAATTGCTTTCAACCTTAGAATTGAATTTTTCCAGAATCTTTTCACCCGATTTGAAATCGCCCACGATTAATGTTTTTCTTTTTAAAAATAACTGGCGCAGGTTACTGTGAAATGGAACCAGGCCCAGGCGAGGTAAAATTTTGATGACAAGTCGCCAGCCTGGCACCATCATTAAATTTAAAAAACCGGCAAAAAGCACTACGGCACGGGAAAAAGCGTATTGTTTGAAAAAGTAGGTAAAACTGGCATTGAACAAAAAGCCCCACAAAATGGCCGCGGCTGCAGCAGAAGCACGAAATTTATGTTTATCATGACAACCAAGTAATGTCAAAGCCAGCATCCAGACGGCCGTGTAAATGATTGCTACCGGTATAAAAGATGGCACATGATGCCAGTGGCCAAATCTGAAATAGATGCCCAGTAAAATACCCAGGTTAATAAAAAGCACATCGGTAATTGGAATACTCAAAGCCAGCAAAAAACGCCGTAAAAAGGAAATGCCGGCACGCAACCAGATGGCCAAATGCAATAACCAGTAGGAAAAAAGAAAATATTTATTACGAAAATGCTTCTTTACAAAAAGCCCCATGGCCTGATAAAAAATTCGTAAATTGTCAAACTGGCTCTTTTTGGAGCTTTCACCTTTGAAGTGAACGATTTTCGTACCCGGAAAATAATACACTTTCCAGCCCTTTTCTCGAATTCGATAACACCAGTCCAGGTCCTCTCCATACAGGAAAAATGCTTCGTCTAAATAACCCACCTGATCCAGAATAGCACGGCGAATCATCATAAACGAACCGGAAATAGCTTCCACTTCATAAGATTGCTCGGGATCCAGATAGGTAAGATTGTAGCGTCCAAAAATTTTGCTTTTGGGAAAAAGAGTACTGAGGCCACTCATTTTAGTGAATGCCACCCAGGGAGTCGGATAACTTCTACGGCAGGCCAGTTGTAGAGAACCGTCCGGATTGAGAATTTTGCAGCCAACCATACCAGCCTCAGGATGACTGGCGAAAAATTCCAGCATAAGCTTAAACGTGTCCTCCTGCACAATGGTGTCCGGATTCAATATTGCCAGAAATTGACCCCTGGCCTGGCGCAACCCCTGATTACAGGCTCTGGCAAATCCAAAATTTTCTTTGTTAACAATTAATTTCACATCGGGGAAGCGCTGACGGATCAGTGGAACACTTCCATCATGGGAATTGTTATCGATAACGATGATTTCAGCGGTTAACCCCTGCAGAGCTCTTTTAACCGAAATTAATGCCTGTTCAAGAAACTCTTTGACATTATAATTTACAATAATGATGGAAAGCTCAACCGTATCTGCCAGTACCTTTGAGGAAGCACGTTCAGAAGGAACGTTCGATGCTTTTGTTTTTAATTCTGAAGTCATTGATGAGGTTATTTAATTTTACCTAACAAACCTAACAGACGAAGTTTCCAGACCATCCAGACAGCTTCGAGCATGACTTTACGAGACATTTTGGAGCTACCCTGGGCCCGATCTACAAATATAATAGGAATTTCACAAATACGAAAATTTTTTTTCCAGGCCTTGTAATTCATTTCAATTTGAAAAGCATAACCATCGCTTGATATATGATCCAGATCAATACTTTCGAGAACTTTCCGACGAAAGCATTTAAATCCACTGGTACAATCCTTAATGGGCATGCCGGTAATCATTCGCGTGTACCAGTTGGCCCCCACACTCAAAATTAAACGCGAGAGGGGCCAGTTAATTACGTTCACCCCAGTAACATAACGGGATCCAATAACCAGGTCACACTCTTTTATTTTTTCCAAAAAATTTTTTATCTCATTTGGGTCATGGGACAAATCCGCATCCATTTCAAAAATATAATCATAATGGTGGTTTAATGCGTATTTAAAGCCCTCTACATAGGCCGTTCCAAGGCCTAATTTACTCGGACGTTTGAGCAAATTCACTCTGGAATCCTCGCTGGCGATTTTTTCCACCACTTCCCAGGTTCTATCAGGCGAATTGTCATCGATGACCAGAATCGACAGATTTGGAATGTTTAAATTAATAATTTTTTCAATTAAAATAGCAATATTTTTTGCTTCATTATAAGTTGGAATAATAACAAGAATTTTCCTCATGTGTTCCTGGTTAATTCAGACTCCTTTCTCATTTTCGCGTTTCCATCTGTTTTTTCAGGGTTCGTAACCCTTCCTCCACACCCTTTAGTTGAATGCCCAGTTCTTTTCGAGCTTTTTCCATATTAAAACTGGAATTAAGAGGCCGGGGGGCTTTCTGGTGTAGCTCCTCCGTTTTTACAGGTTTAATAAGATTCTTATCTAAGCCAAAAATATCTGCTACTTTTAGAGCAAAATGATACCGATCGATACAATCAGATCCAGCAATGTGGAAAACTCCGGTTTTCTTCAACTGAACAATTCTGCGAATGGCCAGGGCAAGATCATCGGCCAGAGTAGGATGACCGACCTGGTCGTCAACAATAGTCACCGATTCACCCCTGGATAATTTGTCGATGAGCCAGGTGACAAAATTGGGACGCACCTGTTCCGCAACTCCGTACAAAATCATGGTTCGAATGATAGCATATTCAACCCCGCTAATAAGCACGGCATTTTCGCTTGCCAGTTTGGAACGACCATAATATCCCAGCGGATTGGGCAGAGATTCTTCCGAATAATTGCCACTTTTCCCGTCAAAAATATAGTCCGTTGAGATGTGCACCAGGAAAGCTTCCACACCTCGTGCGGTATGCGCTAAATTTTCCACACCTATCACATTAATTCGCCAGCAGTTTTCTTTATCTACTTCACAGCCATCCACGTTGGTGTAAGCAGCAGCATTGATAATGACGTCAGGTTTAAATTCAAAAACCAGATCATGCAATTGTTTTCGTCTGGTAATATCACAGGATCGGTAATGATAATTTGACAGGGTTAAAACCGGTTTTGCCCGACGTCCAATGCCCAGGATTTCATATTCTTCATGAAAAGCCTGCACCAGCTTTTGACCCAGTAAACCATTCGCACCGGTAATTAAGACCTTTTGCTTCAATATCTTCAGATTCCTCATGTTTGTAACTTGTCCGAATTCAGAAGAGATTTAATCTGGCTTATTTTTGTACTTCCCACAAATGTGCAATTGATGCCAGCAATTCTGTTGGCAAAATGGGTGGCAGCTTCTATGTCGCCATTTTGCAAATATTGAACAAGAAAACCAGCCGCAAAGGCATCTCCACAACCTATAATATCTATAACAGGGTTGATTTTCAAGGCTTCTATTTTTTTTATTTTCACCTGACCTTCATTTTCATAAATTAATAAAGAACCTTCTTCTGCAAGAGTGATATGACAAACGTATGGCTTATACTGCAATACTTCTTTGCCAAATTCGATTAATTCATCTTTGGGGGTCTCCTTTGGAAGACCGCCCAGTGTTCGCGCTTCCATTTCGTTTAACTGTAAAATATGAGCCAGATTAATCCAGTCCAGCCAATCATCCGGGCGCCGGTAATATCTTTTTCCCGTCCCGTTGATGCCCAGGGCATGGGAATGAAAATCCAGATAAAGCAGAGCCCGGGTGGTCTGGCTAAATTTTTTAAGGGTGGCCAGATCCACATCCAGTCCGGTAATTAAGTTGATCTCCACCGCATCCACATCATTTAGAATATAAAGCTCCTCATAACCAAGCGGTGGCATGGGTTCGGTAGTGACCTCTTCCCTTTCCTGCGGCCCGGTGTAAATTAATTTAACCTGGGTATTCTTTCGGGGTAGGACATGGAGACCCTCCAGTCGTACATTGGGATAGGTAGAAAGTTCACCGACCAGTTTTTCATAAAAATCTTCACCGACATAACAAACCGGATAGATTTCATCTTCCTCCCCCAGCAAATTAGCCAGATAAGAAACAGTAAAAAAAATGCCACCAATACTTTCTACTTCCTCACCTTGCCAGGGGAAAATTCTATCGCGAATAAATGTTCCAACAACACCGATCTTCACTTCTATTTTCTCCTACTGATAGGGATAAAATATGTAAAACAGTAACGATAATCCGGACAGCACCCACAGTCCGGGACTAATTTCGCCTATTTTACCATCAACAATTTTAAACAGAGGGTAAAGGACAAAACCCGCCGTTATACCGATGCCTATGTTGTAGGTAAAACTCATGAGAATCACCACCGCCATCGCCGGGAACAATTCGGTATAATCCTCAAAGTTAATTTTTTTGATGGCTGTCATCATCATGTAGCCCACCACAATCAAAGCGGGACCATAGGCCTGAGGGGGTACCGCCGTGAGAAATGGAGAAAAAAACAACGCCAGAAGAAAGAGCAGGGCCACTACCACCGCGGTGAAACCGGTACGACCGCCAACTTCAACCCCGGCCGCCGATTCAATGTAGGCACCAGCCGTCGTAGTACCAAATAATGCTGCTACAGTGGTAGCAATGGCATCCGACATCATGGGTTTTTCAATCTCGGGAAGATTCCCTTTTTCATCCAGAAAGCCAGCCCGGGATGAAACCCCTATCAATGTGCCCATGGTATCTACAAATGCCATGACGAAAACGGTAAGCACCACCGCAAAGGCGCTCCAGGAAAGCGCACCGGCAATGTCCAGTTTTAAAAAAATAGGTGAAAGACTGGGCGGCAGGCTTACTATGGCCTGAGGTGGTTTGGCTACTTTTAATATAAAAGCTAAAAGTGTCGTGACAATAATACCCAGAAGTAGAGCGCCGGGTACTCTGCGAATAAAAAGAACTGAAATTATTAAAAATCCTATTATTGAAGTAAGCACAGGGAGGCTGGTTATTTTACCAATCTTTACCGGGGCATCGGGTGTTCCCATTTGCACAATTCCAGTGACGTTGAGTCCAATAAAGATTAAAAACAAACCAATCCCTACCGCAAAGCTGTATTTCAGAGACTCCGGGACCGATTCCAGTAACCACTGGCGCAATCGAAAGGCGGTTAGTAAAATGAACAGCACCCCGCCAATGAATACCGCACCTAAAGCTGTCTGCCAGTTGAAGCCCAG
>CAZMEG010000146.1:0-7745 GCA_964565205.1 uncultured Cytophagia bacterium | reverse complement strand
ATCAAAATTTTGAGGAGTCGTAAGCTAACTTTCAGTTTTTAATATAGTTCATTGATTAAGAGATTGTAAAAAATTTTAAATAATTTTTACTTCTTTTCCGCAATTATCCAGTCTTGTTTCTACTATATCAACAAATTTTTAATTTTGTGCTGTCGCTTGGCTCTATGAAAAAGATAATAATTCTGGAAGAAGAGTTATTCACGCAAATGCAACTGTATTTAGCGTTATGTGATAAATACTGTGTTGAAATCGCTGTTAATGTGGAATCCGCCATGTATTTATTGCGCAAAATAAATCCAGAAATATTATTATTTGATTATAACCTGGACCAATTTAAAAACAATGGGAAATCTGGTTTAAAATTTTTAAAAAAGGTGAAGAAAAAATATAATCATCTGAAGGTTATTCCAATTTTAAATCCCAAGGACAAGGTACTGGAAAGTGAAATTCAAAAAAACGGTGCTGATGATATACTTTACAAGCCCATAAAAAACAGGAGATTAATATCGTCTATTAAACAACTTTCAAACAATATGAATTAATTTACCCTTAATCATAAGACATCTTGCACTGCACCCAAGTTTTTAAGGGGTCATTTGCCCCGAAGATTAGGGGGAGGGCCAGTATTAATTTTAATACTGGCCTTTTTTATTTTTATTCTATTATTCTGAAAGGCTTTGCCTTTTTAGCAAAATAATCTGGTTAAATTATTGTCACAAATCATGGTTTTAATGCATTTATTTATTAAATTTAAAACAGATTTAATAAATATGAACAAAATCTATCCAAAGAATGAGGGGAACCATGAAAAAAATATTGATTGTAGAAGATGAAGACAATTTAAGAAAGCTGTATCAGCAGGAGTTATCGGAGAATCAATATGATGTAGTGGCTGTTCCGGATGGACAGCAGGCTCTGGAAACCCTCAGAAAAAAGGAAATCAATCTTGTGGTGCTTGATATTAAACTGGACACAGAAAACGGGTTGGATTTATTACGTGAAATGATGAACGAGAACCGTAATCTCAAAGTTGTGATAAATACAGCCTATCCTGCCTATAAATTCGACTTCTCCACCTGGTGTGCTGATGCCTACCTGATCAAGTCTTCTGATTTCAGCGAATTAAAAAACACCATTTCTAATTTACTGGCTGAATGAATTAGCTAAACTTTTTGCCTTTCCTTCTACGGCACCTTCTATCCCTGTGTTTGCGAAAGCGTTCCGGATTCCCGCGACACTTTTTCCTTATATGTTTAAGGTTATCATCCTCATCATCATCAAAAGCTTTTATTGTTGGGCGTACCCAGTTTTGTTGGCTCATTATTGGATCACTTTCAATTTGTTATGATTAGCATTAGTACTATTATTCATTTTCCAATTTTCGCAAAAAATGAAATCCCCCCAGATATCTCCGGTGGCTAAATAGGCCAGAGGCCGACAGCCTCCTCCACACTCTCCGCAGGTTTTGCAAAAGCCGGTGAGTTTATCCTGTTTGGTAAATTCATTTGTAATCCACTTTAAATCCTGCCAGGCTTTAGCCAGCCCTTTTTCAAGGACACTATTTTTAATGGGCCAGATACTGCTCATGGTACACTGGTACAGATCCCCATATTGAAAGATTTGCGCCGAATAAATATCATCATCCCCCAGGGCACAAATAGGACCATGACCATCTTCTTCTAAATCCAGAGTAAAGCTATCCAGTTCTGTTTCATAAATTTGCTCATCTATTAATTTTTGTAATTCTTTTTTAAGCCACAATAAATCTTCTCGACAGGGTTTTAAATAAAAATAATTTTTGAAACCCCGACCGATAGGAGCAATTTCATCCAGAGTGGTCTCTTGCACGCCAATTTTTCGGGCCAACCGCAGGATATTGGGCACATCCCGGATGTTTTGCCGGGTCACGGTTACCTTATAGTGCAAATTAAAATCTTCCTGCAGAAGCATTTCACTCACTCGAACGATTCGATCAAAACTTCGGCCCATTAATGAATCGTTTAATGAAGCGTAAGAGCCGTTAATACTTAGTTGAATCGTTTTTAATCCACACCCTTTTAACCTGGAAATTTTGTTCCTGGTAAGCCTGATACCATTTGTGGTTAATTCCACCCAGATATTTTTTTCACTTAAACTTTGGATGTAATGAAAAATTTCTGGAATTAGCAGAGGCTCCCCGCCCGTTAATATAACCTTGAGAACCTGGTTGTCGATAATTTCATGTAAAATAAACTCTCGTTCTTCGGAGGTAAGCTCGAATTCACCATGGTATTTTTCTGCATCCATGAAACAGAACGTACAATCGATGTTACATTTATTGGTTAAAACCCAGTAAATTTCTAAGGGGGATTTCAAAAAGGGCATTTATATTTCCACCAGTTCTTTTTCTAACAATTCATTCACAAACTGAAGGATTTCTTCTTTTATTTGTTTTTTATCGATTTGATAATCACAGACAATTTGCTCAATGATTTTATTTAATTCTGTTTTACCATCCAGGTATTGCCAGATTTTCGTAGCGGTTTCGTTGAGAATATACGGTTCCCCTTCTATGGCGTCAAATAAAACGGCTTTACCGTTTTCGATACGATACAATATATTTTCTCGAATTTTAGGAGTTATGTGGTCATTAATTTTATTTGTTTCCATGGCCCCGTTGTTTTCTATACCTGCAGGTTAATATAGAAAAACTCACCGTGAGAGGCAAATTAAGTTCTGAAAACAAAAGTTATCTTTTTGAAATCTTGCATTTTAATCTAAAACTTTGTAATATTTGATTTTGAAATTATGACGTTCATTTTGAATAAGCTTTTTAAAAATTTAATAGCCCTTTTCATAATATTAATTCTGGGCTGTGGTGGAAAAAAACCATCAAAACCTTTAACCATTTATGCAGCGGCCAGTTTAAGTTCCATTTTACCGGTTGTGGGCAAACTTTTTAGCCAGAAATATGCAACCGTATCACTTGAATATAACTTTGCCGCATCCTCTGTGTTAGCCAGACAGATTGAATATGGTGCGCGGGCAGATATATTTGTTTCAGCGAATCCAGAATGGGTGAATTATTTAGAAAAAAAGGGACTCATTGCAGAAGGCACCAGAAAGGAATTCCTGGGAAATCGCCTGGTGTTGATAACTCCAAAATCAAAACCTTTAGATATTCATAATATGAAGGAATTAATTAGTTTGCCAGCAGATAAAATTGCTCTGGCCGATTGGAACCATGTTCCAGCAGGCATTTACAGCAAAATAGCTTTAGAAAAAATGCATTTGTGGGAAAAACTTCAAACCAGATTTATAGCCGCTGCCGATGTTCGTGCAGCCCTGACCTATGTGGAACGAGGGGATGTGCCGCTGGCAATTGTGTATCGCACAGATGCTGCAATTAGCCAGAAAGTCAAGGTTCTATTTGAATTGCCTTTCCAGCCTGAGATTCGTTACATGGCCGCCCTCATTAAAAATTCACGACATCCTGCCAGTCAATTTTTTCTAAACTTTTTGACTTCCTCAGAGGCCGGTTCTCTTTTTAAAAAGGCAGGATTTGAAACCATTCCCGACAGTCTTCCGAATGAATGACCAACTGCACATTGTGCTGCTTTCTCTTAAAGTTTCCATTCTGGCAACTTTGTTTAACTTGCCCTGGGGTGTGTTCCTGGGCTGGTTATTTGCTCGAAAAAACTTTCCCGGTAAATCACTGCTGGATGGACTGGTAACCGTACCTCTGGTTTTACCCCCGGTGGTTACTGGCTATCTTTTGTTAATAATCTTTGGACCCAAGGGGCTTCTCGGTCGTTATCTGGAAGACTGGTTTGGGTTGAGTCTGGCGTTTACCTGGAAAGCAGCCGTTTTGGCAGCCGCGGTGGTCAGTTTTCCTCTTCTGGTAAGGGCGGTAAGAGTAGCGGTGGATTCGGTGGATTACAAGCTGGAGGAAGCCGCTAAAGTATTACGCCTGTCTAACTGGGAAATATTTTTCAAAATCACCTTACCTTTGTCCGCGCATGGCATTATTGCCGGTGCCGTACTGGCTTTTGCCAGAGGTTTTGGTGAATTTGGCGCCACCATTATTTTTGCCAGCAATATTCCCGGTAAAACTCAGACCATCCCGCTGGCTATTTTTACTTATTTAAATCAGCCGGGAGGAGAGGTTAAAGTTAAATTGCTAGTTTTTATCGCTATCTTATTTTCCTATGTTTGTGTGGTAATCAATGAGATTTGGTTAAAGCGATTCCGGACAAAAGCCCGAATGGTATGAATGTTAAAGGCGAAGATTAAAAAGGCTTTCGACAGTTTTGTTCTGGACTTAAATATTGAAGTGGAGCCTGCTTTTACGGCTTTATTTGGGCCCTCCGGTTCGGGTAAGACTACTACATTAAATATTATTACAGGGTTATTAAAGCCGGATGGCGGTGAAATCACCCTGGATGGCCGGGTACTTTTTTCCAAAGAAAAGAAGATTAATTTACCTCCACAGAAACGTAATCTGGGTTATGTTTTTCAGGAAAATCGGTTGTTTCCCCATTTAAGTGTTGAACAAAATCTTTATTTTGGTTTTAAAAAGACACCCTCTAATGTGCGTAAATTTTATTTTAACGAAATCATAGAAGTCTGTGGTTTGGTTGAGCTTCTCAGGCGGATGCCCTGGGAATTATCCGGAGGAGAAAAGCAAAGAGTGGCTCTTGCCAGAGCACTACTGGCTTCACCTGAGTATCTTTTAATGGATGAACCTCTGGCAGCACTTGATTTACCCGCTAAACTTGCTTTTTTAAAATTTCTTAAAGACATCCACAAAAAATATTCCTTGCCCATAATTTACGTTTCCCACGATTTGTCCAGTGTGCTCAATTTTGCCGATCGAGTTATTCTTATCCGAGATGGCAAAAATATTGCCTATGGAGCTCCTTATGCAATGCTGGATAAAATGAGTGCTCAACCGCTGCTCGCACATGAGGATGTACCAAACCTTTTAGAAGCTCAGATACGTTCTTTACAACCGGCTAAAGGGTTGACTCTGGCTGAAGTGGGGCATCTCACTTTCGTTTTACCATTTTTAAATGTGAAGGAAGGGGAAAAAATTTTACTCAATATCCCTGCTTCGGAAATTATTCTGGCGAAAGAGGAACCCCGGGCTTTGAGTGCCAGTAATGTATTTGCTGGTAAAATTCACAGGATTCATCATCTTGGTGAGCGCATCCTGGTGGATGTGGACACAGGCGAGCACTTTACCGTGGAGATTGTCCCGGCTACAGTGGAAAGACTGCAATTGAAAGTAGGAGATGAGGTTTTTTTAATCATAAAAGCCAGTTCATTTCGTCGGATTCGTTGAAAATCACTTGACTTTAAAAGGATGAATCTGTAAATTTTTAATCGAAATTTGCCGAAGTGGCGGAACTGGCAGACGCGCACGGTTCAGGGCCGTGTGCCCGTAAGGGCGTGTGGGTTCGAATCCCACCTTCGGCACTTTAAAATCCCACCGAAAAATAAACACGATGATCTCCTCTTTTATTTATTCCTATGGATATCCCGATAGGCCCAAGAGGAGTTAAATATTCCACACTGGCCCCTGCGCCTATAATCAATGAATTCAAGCGTATTGCATTCCTCTGCTGCCAGCTATTTCCAGCCGAAGTAAGCAAAGAAAGACGAAGTCGTGGTTTTAAATGAAAATGATAGGCCAGATAAGCTGCCAGCACTTGATTATTCCACAATTCATCCCGATGTAAGCCTGGCATAAAATATGGACCTCCAAGGCGGAATTTTTCATAAACCGGTAGAATTTCATCAGACAAGCCGACCCACAACCCTGGCTCCAGAACGTGTTGTTTATGAAATGAAAATGCAGCTTTAAATAAGAAAGCAAGCTGCCAGAAATTATTTATGCCTCCCAATTTTTTTAGATTCCAGTCATAAGTGATGGCAAGTTTAATTCCTTCCGTTGGAAAAGAAAGGTCATCAAGGCTATCCCAGAAGAGCGCTAATTTGAGCTTTCGCAATTGATCCGTCTGTGGTGCGAAATTCAATCCTATTCTTTCCTGAATTTTTACCCGTTCAATCTCAAATCCCCCCTGAAAAAGACCGGGACGCCCCATGTGGACATTTATTAAAAATTTGGTACCCAGATGATCAAATTCAGCTCGATTTACATAATCATGATTCTGAAAGAACTTGGGTTTGTTTCTTTCTAAAAAAAATTGCACCAGATATCCTAAATAAATATTCCAGAAGCGATCCCCCTGCACCCTGATACGCAGACCTGCACCGGCATCGCTGCCATATACATTCAATTGAGCCCGTTCACCCCATCCGAAAAGGTTGCGATTTTGAAATCGTAAAAATCCTTTCGCCCGGTCATCATCATTATACCCTAAGCCAATTTCAATGGTGCGTCTTATAGCTTCTTTAACATGCAGGTCAATCTCGATTCCCGAGGAATCTTTTGGGAAGAAATCCAGCCAGCAGGTTTTGAAAAATCCAGTAGCATATACCACATCCATCCCATGGATCGCTTCATTTAATTGAAATTTTTCTCCTATTCTTAAACCAAATTCCCGGCGTATTATGCTTTGTCGTAAATATCGATTTCCATAAATGTTGATTGTTTTAATGAATCGGCCATCGAAGGATAGGGCCTTGTCCTGTTCGGTGGTTTTATGATTGGTCATGCCGTGTAAAATATGAGCTTTAATTTGTGGCACTACTTTAATAGCCGCTTCATAACCCCAGGCAATTAAAGAATCGATTTTAGAATAATCGGCAAAATTATGCTTATGCAGATCGGGTTTAATTAAAATGTCGGGTGATTGAAAATAAGCCATGTTTCTTGATGAAGAGAGCAAATCGGTTAGCTGATTGGCTATACCAATTATATCCTGGTACATGGTACGTTCCAGGGGTGGGGAAGTCACATCTACGGCGATAACCAGATCCGGTCCCATTTGCTTTACCACATCCACAGGAATATTATCTGCCAGACCTCCATCCACCAGGACCAGATCATCAAGTTCCACCGGAGGAAATAGCAATGGAATAGAGATGCTGGCTCGCACTGCCCGGCTTAAATTGCCACGTGAAAGAATCACTCTTTGTCCGGTTTTTAAATCCGTGGCAACGGCTCGAAATGGGATTGGTAGATGATCAAAGTTTCTCCCGGCTTGAAACCCTGCTCTGGAAAGGTACTTGATTAAAATCCGATTGATTCGGTAATCTGACAGCGCTGCTTCCGGCAGTTCGATCTTCCAGAAGTCAAAACCAAGCTGGAAAATTGCAGGGATCTGATTCAGACGACGTGATAATGGGATGAGAGGTCGCTCTGGTTTGTTGGAAAATATAGCAAACCAGTCGGTGGTTTTAAAGATGGTTTCCAGACTATCGGCATCATAGCCACTTGCGTAAAAGCTACCGACCACAGCCCCCATACTGGTACCGGCAATGTAGTGAATGGGAATGCCATATTCCTCAAAAGCTTTGAGTACGCCTATGTGAGCAATACCTCGAGCCCCTCCACCACTGAGTGCCAGGCCAATTTTTATATTTTTACCCTCCGATTGTGCATATAATGGGGACAGGCCAATAGTTGCAATTAAAAAGGCTATTAAATTAATTTTCATCACGCGGGAATTCAGTTTCCGTCACCATTTATTATTAATTTAAGAAATCACGGGTGAAATGCAACCGCATCCCTCTGTAATTTTATTTTCATCATTATCGGGCCTCGCACGCGAGATGATAATTCTTACAGAATGAAATGC
>CAZMEG010000145.1:0-7753 GCA_964565205.1 uncultured Cytophagia bacterium | reverse complement strand
CTAATATTTTATACTTATATAAATTATTGCAAATAAAAAAAATAAACACGCTATTGAAATTAAAACGACAATTTTTGCTGGAAGTTCAAACTGTCCTATTATTAAAGGCATAAAAATAGTCGCCAATAAAAGTAATATTAACTTTTCAAAAAATCCCAACCAAAACTTATAAACATCTTTTTTATTTTCTGACATCTCTGGCTAAACAAATTCTTTATCAACCACCTCTTTCACCAGCTCCCAGTCAAATCCCCTGCGTATCAAGAATTCATATATACGTTTACGTTTTTTATTTTCTTCTAAGTTTTGATATCGGCGATTCAATTTCACTACCAGTTGCTGGGCTAATTCGGCTTGAGGAGTTTCATTGAATACCTTTTGTAAAACACGGTTGATGATCTCCTCATGAATTCCTTTTTGCCATAATTCCTGACGTAACAACCTTTCACCCGCTGGCCGATGAATCAACCGACTGCGTACATAAGAAAAAGCAAAGCTTTCATCATCGATAAAATTTTTCGATTTTAGCTCCATAATCACTTCTTCAATCAGTTTAGCATCAAAACCTTTCTGAGCGAGTTTAGTTTTTAACTCTTTTTCACTATGTGCCCGACCTGCCAGATATCGAAAAGCTTTTTCCTTGATGCGTTTTTTTGTGTCTTTTAATAAAATCTCGTCAACCAGTTTCCGGGTAACCAGGCTTCCTTCTTGCAATCCATAATTTCTGATTAACTCCAGATCGGCACCAAATGCGAACTCATCATTAACGAACACCGAAACCCGGTTTTTGTTTTTCTTTTGGGTCTCAAGCCTGGTAATTTTTAAATTATCTGACACTTATTTCAATAACCCAGTATTTTTAATCCAGCTTGATTACACCACGGTCTTAGCAACTTTTTCCGTTTGTGTGGATGACGCCACTGTTTTTTCGGCTTTTTTTTCCAACCCCAGGGCTTCTCGCACCTGTTTTTCAATTTTATTTAATAAATCGGGATTTTCTTTGAGATATTTTTTAACGTTTTCCCTTCCCTGGCCCAGACGTTCATCTCCATAGGAGAACCAGGTACCGCTTTTCTGGATAATGTTATATTTTACGGCGGTGTCGATGATATCGCCTTCCCGGGAAATACCGGTACTATACATGATGTCAAATTCAGCTTCACGGAAAGGCGGGGCCAGTTTGTTTTTCACGATTTTCACTTTTGTACGATTTCCAATGAGATGTTCTCCATCTTTAATGGAAGCCGTTCGGCGAATGTCTATGCGCACCGAAGCATAAAATTTCAACGCTCGACCACCGGTGGTAGTTTCGGGATTGCCAAACATCACGCCAATCTTTTCTCGAATTTGATTAATGAAAATCACACAGGTTTTGGACTTACTGATGGCTCCGGCTAATTTGCGCATAGCCTGAGACATGAGCCTGGCCTGTAAACCCATCTGAGCATCGCCCATTTCCCCTTCGATTTCTGCTCGTGGCACAAGCGCTGCCACTGAATCGATGACGATAACATCAAGGGCGCCGCTGCGCACGAGAGTTTCGGTGATTTCCAGGGCCTGCTCACCGGTATCCGGCTGGGAAATGAGCAAATTTTCAATATCCACACCCAGATTTTTGGCATAATTGGCATCCAGCGCGTGTTCGGCATCAACAAAAGCGGCCAGACCTCCCTGTTTTTGCGCTTCTGCGATGATATGCAGTGTCAGGGTGGTCTTACCCGATGATTCAGGACCAAAAACCTCAACAATGCGCCCGCGGGGAACTCCGCCAATGCCCAGGGCAGCATCCAGTGAAATGGACCCGGTAGGGATGACTTCAATATCGTGTGGATGTTTCTCATCGCCCAGGCGCATGATAGAGCCTTTACCAAACTGGCGGTCTATTTGCGCCATGGCCAGCTCAAGGGCTTTCATTTTTTCTTTTTTATCCTCATTCATTCCAATACCCCTCCAGTTAATGGGTTAATTTTATCCTTTTTAAGGGAGAATATTCAGCTCCCGTTGGTTTTAAAGTGCTTTTCATGATAACTACCTCTTCAACCTGCACAGTGCCAGCCTCAAGACTTAACTGGGTGAATTTCTGTAAAAATTTACGGCTTAAAGATGTCTTCACTCTACCCAGAGTTAAATGAGGCGAAAATTTACGTTTTTCCTTTGGAAAACCCATCTCAGCTAATGCATCTTCAATTTTTTCTGCTAACGCACTTAACTGGTGGGTAGGTTCCTCAATCCCTACCCATAAAACTCTGGGCCTTTTTAAATTTGGAAAACCACCCAGATTTTTTACTGCAAAATGGAAAGAAGAGACATTTTGAAGAGCTTTGTGTAATTTTTGTGCCATGAGTTCGATCTGATTTTCTTCTACGTTGCCTAAAAATTTCAAAGTCAAATGAATATTATCGGATTTTGTCCAGCTAACCCGTTCATTTTCTTTTTTCAATTGATTTTGTAAAGCAGCTATTTTTGTTTTTACTTGTTCAGGAATCTCAATGGCAATAAATGTACGAATTTTAGCCATATTTAATCGGTATTGTGGCGAAGCTTCAACAGTTCTTTTCTTAAGATATTTAAGGCGGCCATTACAGCCCGATTTTTATTTAACAGCCGATCCTTAAAAAAGTGGTATCTTTTAGCATAAGCTCCATGAGCATCGGCAAAGCCCACATATACCAGTCCAACCGGTTTTTCCGGCGTCCCTCCGGTGGGTCCGGCAATTCCGGTGGTGGACAGGCCGAAGTCTGTTCTACTAATTTTACGAACACCCTGAGCCATTTCAACGGCCGTTTGTTCACTGACAGCCCCAAATTTTTGGAGGGTTTCGGCACGTACGCCCAGTATGTCCATTTTTGCTTGATTTGAGTAAGAAACCACACCCCGTTCAAAATAATCGGAGCTTCCAGAGATATTGGTCAATTTATGAGCAAGCAATCCACCTGTGCATGACTCGGCTACCGCTACGGTTTTTTTCAATTGAAAGAGTAACTGGGCTACCACATCTTCCAGTTCTTGTTCATCATACCCGTAAATATTTTTACTAAATTTCTGCTGTAAATATTGTACAGCCTGATTCAGTTTTCTTTCGCATTCTTCTTCATTTTCGGCCGTAGCGATTAACCGAATATCCACACCCCCAGATCGTGGCAAGAAGGCAATTTTAACCAGCCTTTCCAGGTTTTTAAAATTGTCAATTTGCTCAAATAGTGTAGATTCAGGTATGCCAATGGTGCGGATAATTTTTTCACGACGTGGCTGTCCGTACGATTTTAATAAAGGAAAAACGGTTTGTTCACACATGGCTTTCATTTCAGCAGGAACACCGGGTAAAAAGAAACACTTCTTGCCATCTTTTTCAAACCAGAATCCAGGTGCACTCCCCACCGGATTTTCGATAATCCGGGCCTTTTCCGGCACCATAGCCTGATCCTCATTAACCTTTGGCATAGGACGGCCACGGGCTTCAAAGGCTGCCTTAATTTTTTGTAAAATTTCCGGAACAAAAACAAACGAAGAATTGAAATATTCCGCAGCCACCTTCTTAGTGATGTCATCATGGGTGGGACCCAATCCACCCGTGGCAATCACCACCTGAGCTCTGGTGAGAGCCAAGTCCAGAGCGGCACGCAAATCTGAAGCTTGATCCCCTACAGCGGTAAGCCATTTTACATCCAGGCCCAGAGCTGTTAATTGTCGAGCCAGATAGGAAGCATTGGTATTGTCTATATGTCCGGTGATGATTTCATCACCAATGGTTAAAATTTCAACCTGCATAATTAAAAGATTGTGATGGTTAAAACTTTTAAAACTACTGCTGCATAAATACCGGCCATGATGTCATCCATCATAATTCCCCAGCCACCGGGTAAATTTTCTAACTTTTCGGCTGGATACATTTTTAATATATCAAAAAATCTGAATAGAAAAAAGCCTATAATTAAAATTTTTAAATTTTTTTCGAAAAGTGCTACGGTAGTAAGCATACCCACAATTTCATCTATGACGATTATCTGATTGTCTTTTTTACCCGATTGCTCTTCGATGATAGAAGCAGTCCATACTCCCATTAAAAATAAAAAAATAATGATAGAAAAAATAAGAGGTAAATGATTGTTGGGAATAGTCCAAAATATTAATAATCCAACTAAACTGCCTGCGGTTCCTGGTGCCCAGGGGATATAACCGACAAAAATTCCAGTAGCAATTAAACGGGCAATAAGGCTCATTTAACGTACATTGGTCGGTAGAAAGACGCGATAGAAAGCCACGGCCATATTTTTCAGGTATACGCGATTGTCATACAGATAATTCAGACCGGTCATAACGGTGTAAAGGGTAACAAAGAACATGATCTTGCCCATTAAATCCCAGCTTTCCAGTTTTGTCAAGAAAGCCGGTGAGGATTTACCGTCCGAAAAACTATATGTAAGCAAAATCCAGATGAAAATGTAGTAGATGGCAAACATCTGGCTTGCGGTTTTCCATTTAGCCCATTTCGAGGTGATAAAAGGTTTGTTGGTAGAAAAGGCATAGGAGCGTAAACAGGTAATTAGCAGGTCACGTAAAGTAATAGCCAGAAACATCCAGAATTTAACATATCCTAAAAATGTGAAGGCTCCAAAGGCTGTGGAAATCATTATCTTATCTGCTAAAGGATCTAAATATTTGCCCGTTTTAGTAATATCCCCATATTTTCTTGCCACATAACCATCGTACCAGTCGGTAAGTGAAGCAATAAAAAAAATAAAAAAGGAAAGATATTTAAAATATAGATGCTCCACAAATAGAGTGGCTAAAAAACAGGGTGTTAATATGATTCTAAGTACCGTCAATTGATTTGGTAATGACATGACCCCACTCTCATTAAATGATGAAAAAATTTAGCTTCCTGCAAATCCTTTGTCTCCTCATAATGGAATACGACCCTCCAGAGCTCTAGACAGAGTGATCTCATCTGCGTATTCCAGATCCCCCCCTACCGGTATGCCACGGGCAATCCGGGTTAATTTTACCCCCAAAGGTTTAATTAATTTCTCCAGATAAATCGCAGTAGCCTCACCTTCTGCATTGGGGTTAGTTGCAACAATCACTTCTTTTATCGAGCCATTAATGCGAGCTAATAGTTCTTTAATATGTAAATCTTCGGGTCCAATTCCTTCTAATGGGGAGAGCGCTCCACCCAGGACATGGTATAAACCATGATATTGTCCGGTTTTTTCCAGAGCTAAAACATCGTTGGCTTCTTCCACTACACACAACACGCTGCGATCTCGTTGTTCATCAGAGCAAATAAAACAGGGATCCTGTTCCGTAATATTAAAACAAATGGAACAAAAAAGTACCCGTTCTTTAATGGATACCAGGGCTTCTGCTAATTGCACGACTTCTTCCTTGGAAGATTTTAATAAATAAAAAACAAGGCGCTGAGCTGATTTGCGCCCAATTCCTGGTAGTTTAGTTAACTCAGAAATCGCTTTTTCTACTGAAATAGATGGGTACTGCATATTTGTGCTATTTTATTTGTGCTATGTTCAAATTATAAACCCGGGATCTTCAAACCCCCTGGTAAGTTACCCAGAAAGCCCCCGGCCACTTTGCTCATTTCCTGTGTGGCTAATTCCTGGGCTTTTTGTAAAGCCTGATTTACCGCAGCCACCACAAGATCTTCCAGCATTTCTATATCTTCGGGATCCACCACCTGTTTTTCTATGTGAATATCCACCAGCTCTTGCTTTCCATTGGCAACTGCTGTAACCATCCCACCGCCGGAACTACCTTCCACGGTCATATTAGCAAGATCTTCCTGAACTTTCTGCATCTGTTCCTGTATTTTCTGAGCTTGCTTTAATATATCACCCATGTTCGCTTTAGCCATAAGTTCTCCAATTTTAATTTAACTTTTACTGATTAATGATTTCTCCATCAAATACTTCAATGATTTTTTTTACTATAGGAATTTGTACGATACTTTCCTCATCAATTGTTTCTTTTGTCTTACTGGATTGAAGGGCAGATTTATAATTTTGCAAAAATTGATTAAACGCTTCACTCTCGTTTTTCACACATTTTATTTTAACTGCATAGCCTGTGATTTCACCAATGACTTTTTGAATTAAACGCCGATTTTGATTCAGGGTGTTTATATGAAAGCCGTTATCTTTCCCAAAAGAAATCATTAAATAGTCATTTTTGATTTCGGTAGGATAACCTTCATTAAGGAACGACCCCAGATGAATACGAATATTTTTAACTCCTGCAACTATATCTTGCCATTGTTCCTGAATTATATGCAAAGTTTGCTTGTCCACCTCTTTTAATTTTTGTGCCCCTGGCGTATCCGTCGCATCACCGTAACTCTCCTCCTGATCTTTTATGGCTACTGACACCTGCTTAATGGGCACTAATTCAGGAGCTTTTTTTTTGACCGGCTCTTTATCCAAAGGAGGCTGGAGTGATGTCGAGGTTTGCTTCATGTAGTTTAGCTTGGATAACAGATCTTCCAGCGCAACACTCCTGTCCATTTTGATCATTTTAACCAAAAGCATTTCAAGGAGCAATTTTGGATTTGAGCTTCTGCGTACATGAGTACTGGATTCGGAGGCCATCTGAATAAGCCGGAGTAAATCAGTTTCTGAAAAATTTCTGGCAATTTCTTGATAGCGAGAATTATAAGAATCCAATCCTTCCAGCAAGTCCGTGTTTCCCGTTGCCTTAACCACAAGAATATTGCGAAAATGTTCGGCCAGGCCGTTTAGAAATTCTCCCATGTCGTAGCCCTGGGTAAAGACTTTATCCACCAGGGCGAGCCCCCCTGCTATATTTTTATTAATGATGGTATCCGTACATTCGAAATAGAGTTCTTGATTTATGATACCGAGTAATTCGGTAACTTCCTGAGCTTTAATTTCCTGACCACAATAAGAAATCAATTGATCCAATAAACTCTGGCTATCCCGCAGGCTCCCTTCCGATTTTTTGGCAATTAAATAGAGAGTTTGTTCATCAATTTTGATGTGTTCGGATTTGCAAATAAGTTGGAGTTGTTGAACAATTTCATTAAGGGGTATGCGTCGGAAATCATAACGCTGACAGCGGGACAGAATGGTAGCCGGAACTTTGTGAGGTTCGGTGGTAGCAAATATGAACAATACTTTTGGCGGGGGTTCCTCCAGAGTTTTTAGCAGGGCATTAAAAGCTTCGGTGGTTAACATGTGTACTTCGTCAATAATATAAATTTTGTATTTTCCCTGTGTGGGAGCATAGCGCAGGTTTTCGCGTAAATTTCTGACCTCATCGATACCTCGATTGGAAGCACCATCGATTTCAAAGACATCCAGACTCCTGCTCTCGGTGATTTCTTTACAGCTCGTACATTCATTACATGGTTCAGGCGTGGGGCCCTGATCGCAGTTGATGGCTTTGGCTAAAATTCGGGCTGTGGTGGTCTTTCCAACACCTCGTGGGCCGGCAAAAAGATAAGCAGAAGCCAGTCGATTTTGCTTAATGGCATTTATCAGGGTGGTGGTAATATGATTTTGCGCCACCACCTCCTCAAAACGCATGGGGCGCCATTTCCGCGCTAACACAAGATAAGACACAAACTCTCCTTCCTTATGTGATTAGGCTTAAGGAGTAATGGAATGATGGATTCTGTATAGCTAAAAAAAATTTTTCCATTAATCCAACAATCCAGTACTCCATTAATCCATTTTGAATTAATCAGTTACAGTAGAAATCCAGCTTTATTTCAATAAAAATT
>CAZMEG010000144.1:0-7778 GCA_964565205.1 uncultured Cytophagia bacterium | reverse complement strand
GGTAGGCCGGTTTCCAGATGAGCTGGTGTTTGCGCAGACACGATGCCAACCGCAAATGGCACCAGTAGGATTAAAATGAGCAACGTTTTCATAATTTCATTATTCCTCTCACAAATTCCTTCGGCGTGACGCCGAACTCCTCGCGAAAACACTTGCTGAAATAAGCATGGCTGCTGAACCCGACCCGGTAGGCGACCTCGTTGACCGTTAAATTGAATTTGTAACCACCTTTTGGTGGGTAGCTCTGAAATCCGGTTCCAAAGGCCTGGTAAATCTTTCGTTTATTGAATCATAGTCATGAGGATTAGCTCGCAACCATTTTAAGTGGGAGATTATATTCGATTGCCAACAAAGATGCCTATTCTATGGCTTGTAAGAGATCCTGTTTCTCAAGTTCAGCAAGCTTTCAGAATTTCCTCATTTATAATAAACTTAATAAAATCGTAAGACAAAAACAAGGGTGAAATCCAATTTAATTATTTTGCTATCAATAATTTTGTCTTTATTGATAATGTCATTACGGTAACAAATGAACCCCACCTAGTTCAAAATGACAAGTAATTAGGATTTGGGTTTTAAGATTTGAGATTTGGGTTCGCCTTCCGAGATGACCTTGACGGAAACGGAGACTTTGCCGCCGGTGCCGGTAAATTTCATGGCATTGGAAAGCAAGTTGTAAAAGATTTTTTCGAGTTTTTCCTGGTCAAAACAGAGGTCGAGCGTCTCCATGTCGCTGTGAAACTGCAAGTCGATTTTCTTCTTTTCCGCGATGGACTAAAACACAGAAGTAAAGAACAAGCGCTCATAATTCTGCAACAAGACCCCACCCTCCATCACCGCAATGGAATTGATCTCAGAGAAATTGCGAGCTTTTATAAAAGAAACCCAAACCTTCTCAGAACATCACTGTCCTTAGAAGCCCTCGCAATCGCGAAGCTTCGGGATTACTTTAAATAACGGAGACTCTATCAGAACAGATCCTATTGTGATACAAAACACAGTCAGAGACTGTGTTAGATCCAAACATAGAAAAAGCATTTCCTAAGAACGTAAACCACCAGAGTCAATTTCCTGGAGAAAGATTTCGATAAGCGAAGAGTTACACCTCATCCAGTTTTTAATTGCTATTTAAACACTGATCTCTTATATTTTGAAAATTTTAAAAAATTTAATTTAACATGAAAGGAGGCAAATGAATAACCCGTTTAATAATAATGAATTAGAAGAACTACTGACAAAAATTCCCAAGACCGATCTCCATTTGCACCTGGATGGATCCCTACGCATGGAAACGCTTATTGATTTAGCCCGAAAAGAAAATGTAAATCTGCCCAGTTACACTGTTGAAGGTTTAAACGAACTGGTATTTAAAGATCAGTACCAGAACCTCGAAGAATATTTGAAGACTTTTGGCTATACCACCCGGGTCATGCAAAATCCGGAAAACTTGGAACGCATTGCCTACGAACTTGCCGTGGACAATCAAAAAGAAGGCGTTCGATACATTGAAGTTCGTTTTGCTCCCCAACTGCATATCAATAAAAACATGGACATGAAGACGGTAATTAAGAGTGTAAATAAAGGTCTTTTGCAGGCGCAACAGGAATTCAATCAGCGGAGGGAGGTAATTTCGGGTAAAGAACCGCCATTTTATTATGGCATTATAACCTGTGCTTTACGTTCATTTGGACCTTACTCGGAATATTATGCTAATTTTATTAACGCTCTCTCTTATTCCGATGCCAAAACTATCTTTGGACTTTGTTCCCTGGAACTTGCCAAGGGAGCGGTGCGCATTCGCGATGAATTAGGCATTCCTATTGTAGGTTTTGATCTGGCTGGCGCTGAGAAGGGTAATCCTGCCAAGGACCACTGGCGAGCCTTCCAGTATGCCCATGAAAACTTTATGCACAAAACCGTACATGCCGGTGAAGCTTACGGGCCTTCCTCTATCTTTCAAGCAATCACAGAATTACATGCCGATCGTATTGGACATGGTTTTTATCTATTTGATATTAACAAAGTCGAGGAAAGCATTCAGGATAAAGAACGCTATGTTTCGGACTTATGTCAATATATCGCAGATCGGCGTATCACTATTGAAGTATGTTTGACCAGTAACAAACAGACCATCCCTGAATTAAAAAGATTGGAAGATCATTCATTTGGAAAAATGCTGGAACATGAATTAAGCACCACGATTTGTACCGACAATCGTGCTGTCAGCAAAACTACTGTGACTAAAGAACTTATGTTAGCTCTGAAGCATTTTAATATTCCCCCAAAAACCTTAAAAAATATCATCATTTATGGATTTAAACGCAGTTTTTTCCCTGATATTTATTCAAAAAAGCGGCGCTATGTTCGTCAGTGTATTGATTTTTATGAAAAGGTTGTTGCAGGCACACCACTGGAGGCTTGAGGTCCAATTAGCGATTGGTCATTTCCGTTAAAAACTGCTGGATGAGTTTATCTGCTTTTTGCCCTCGTTTCAGTATGGTTTTGATCCAGTGCAATTTTAAATCCAGGGCCTCGGACTCTGACAGACGCCAGTTAATTTTGGAATGATGCAGGCGGGCTATCAGGTTTGAAAGTACAATGGCAACACTCACTGAAATATTGAAGCTTTGTGTAAAACCATACATGGGAATACACACCCGGGTATCGGCTAATTCCAGAGCCACCTGGCTCAGGCCGGATTCCTCATTGCCAAACATGAGAGCCATTTTGCCTTTCAGATTTAACTTTGAGATTGGGAGTGCCTTTTTATCAGGCGTGGTGGCAATCAGTCGATACTGCTGGGTTTTCAATTGCTGCAAGCAGAGTTTGGTATTGTCTTCACCTGGTTGATTATACCGTAAAATAGTGAGCCACTTTTGTGCCCCCTGAGTGACTTCGCGATTTATTTTAAACATGTTGTGATTTTCTATAATATGAACATCCTGAATGCCAAAACTCTCACAGGTGCGAAGTACCGCACTGGCATTCTGTGACTGATAGATATCTTCCAGTACAACGGTGACATAGCGAGTTCGCCAGGGAAGCACCTGTTCAATTTTTTGTAATTTATTTTGAGTGATATAGGTGGCCAAATATTTGATGAGGGCTTTTTTGGTATCCTGATCCATTTTGACTCTTTTTACAGTTCAGTGGAGTAAATAAAAAATTTAGTGGGTAAAGAATATTTTATGAGTACGTACAAAATTTTCTGCTCTAATTTTCAGAAAATAGATGCCATCTTCCCTGGGATGGCCCTGATCATCTTTTCCATCCCACATAATTTCATGGTCCCCTGGTTCCTGAAAACCTTCAGTAAGAGTACGAATCTGTTGGCCCTGCAAATCAAATATCTGAATTAGGAGATAAAGAGGTTGTAAAAGTCTGTACGGAATGGGTTGTTTGATCTTTATTTGATTGGGTAGTTTATAACGAATGCCTGTATTTTGGGCACTCCGTTTAATTAAGTCGTCTTGCTGAGTGTTAAAGGTCTCATCATGAGATAAATTTTTCCAGAAATATAAGCCGCCACTGTTATTACCCAGAATAAGATCCAGGTCGCCATCAGCGTCCAGATCGCCAAAGGCCGGGACACTGTAAAATCTTACATTAATATTGTTATAAAAAGCAGAGATAAACTGAAATCTGGGCTTTCTAACTGTACCGATATTTTTAACAAAGGCCAGGGTTCCTTCATGGGTGCCGGCCAGCAAATCTAAATCGCCATCCTGATCCAGATCTACAAAAATGGGGGCCAGTCGAAAAATAAATTTCAGGTTGAGAAAATTGCTGGTGCGAAGTTGCCAGATGGGTTGCTGTGATGAACCTACATTTTCAAAATAAGCGATGCCATGCACATCGGTGCCAATGAACAAATCGTAATCACCATCGGCATCAATGTCGGCAAAGGCGGGATAAGTTTGTCCGCCGATCTGAATGGACTCATAATCTTTATTTACAAGGGTCCATTTAGGCTGGTATTTATTTCCATCATTTCGAAAAAATGAAATCTTACCGAGCTTGGAGCCACTGAATAAGTCCAGATCTCCGTCCCCGTCGATATCTACAAAGACCGGGGTGCTATTATTTTTCACACGGATCTGGAAAAAATCGGGCATGAACTTCCATTGCGGCTGGTGTGGGTCCCCAACATTTTGCATATAATAAAATTTACCATCTGCTGCACCAACTACCAGGTCCAGGTCTTTATCGCCATCCAGGTCGACCAGGGCGGGTGCACTCTGAAAACCGAAATCAAGGGTTTGCAAATCAAATCTTTGAGGAGAAGCCACAAATTTCCATTGGTTTTTGTTTCCTGCGTTAACATAAAAATTTAACCGACCATCGGCTTGGCCGATGCACAGGTCCAGATCGCCATCGGAATCCAGATCGGCCAGGGCAGGAGCAGTAATACTCCCTACCTGGATGGAATCAAAAAAGGTGCTTTTTAACTTAAACTCTGGCTGGTGGGGAGACCCAATATTCTGGTAGAAATATAACCTGTTTTCCCGTATGCCGGTAAAAAAATCAAAATCCCCATCGGCATCCATGTCGGCAAAAGTTGGTGAAGATAAATAGCCCACATCGATGTTTAAATAGCGGGGGCTTACCAGATGGAATTTCAATTGTAATGATTGGGAACGATTTTGATAATAAGCAATGAACCCTTCGGTGTTGCCAACAAATAAATCCAGGTCCCCATCGGCATCGATGTCGACAAGTGCAGGTACTGAAGTGGTGCCCACATCGATTATTTTACCTGTTTCATCCTTCAATTTACCTCGATGTTTCCAGATAGCTCGCTCAGGATTGCCAGTATTTTCATAAAAAATAAGAGTTCCCTCCGCTTCTCCTAACAGCAGGTCCAGATCACCATTCCCATCCAGGTCTATGAAGACAGGCGCACTATTTTCTCCCACATCGATCTCACCATATCGAGCATCGATCAAATGCCAGCGTGGTTTTCCAGGCGTCCCCTCATTTCGGTAAAAATGCAGGGTGCCGTCATAGGTTCCTACAAACAAATCGAGATCACCATCCTGATCGATGTCAGCGAACGCTGGACGAGCCAGTCCAAGGCCACCGGAAAAGGCGTTGAGATTTATTGCCCCATCTAAAAATGCCCCAAGTTGTTGATGCCAGGCCTGGTCGTAATGCAACTGGATTTGATCCAGAAAGGCTCCAAATTCAGCCAGGCTGTCGTTGCTGAAAAAGGTAAATGCAATCCAAACTTTTTTCTTGCCGAGTACGTTACCAAGTTGCGGGATTTCCTTTAAATTAAAATGAACAAATTGCCAACCTCCGGAGAACCCACTGCTACCCGTACCATAAAAATTTTGTCCGTCAATGGACACACCCCAGAATAGATAATCTTTGTTTAGTTCCGATTTAAGCCAGTAATAAAAATCTAAACTGGCGGATTTGAATTGACTGAAATCGTAGGGTCCGGTAATTAACCAGGTGATGAGGTTATTGTCATAAGAATATTTTGGTAACATTTCAACCGACCTGGCACTTCCCGCACACCAGAGGCTGTGACTTCCCGAAACAACCCGTTTGGAGCTCACACCCCAACCGGAGGTAGTACGGGAAGAGAGCACCTGCCAGAAATTCCCTGGAAAATTTCCTTCGAAATCTTCACTGAAAATGGTGGGATTCGATGCCAAACCATGCCGGGTGGTTTCAACGGTCAGAGTTTTTGCCAGTAAATTTTTGCGTTGCTGGTGTCCAAGATCGATTTTCATCTGAACAAAATTCTGGCGAGTCTTTGTACCTCGATAATGCCTGTCAGGCTGAAAAATTTGAACCCCGATTTCCTTTAAATAACCGGAATTATTATTCTGGGCAAAAATCAGAAAAGGAGTGCAAAAATTTAAAACGGCTAATATCCATAATTTGCTTAAATATTTTTCAAACATAGACACTGTAGGATTTAATATGAGGGGTGTTGGAAAAATGGAATTCTGGAGTTGTATATGGTATCTCAACTGGCAAATCAGAAGTTGGATCGACAAAATTTATGAAATTTCGCACGCGGTTTCCTTACAGTTTGTATTTTTTAATCTTGTAACGCATGGTGCGTAAGCTGATGTCCAATGATTTAGCGGCTTCTGATTTATTGCCACCGGCTTGATCGATGGCATGTTTTAAAATGGCCTTTTCAGCGGCTTCGATTTTTTCCTTAAATGAAGAGCCGGAATTATTTATAAAATCAAAATGAGTACGGGCAGGCTGCTTTTGCATCCAGGAGAAGGGTAGATGTTCAGGCAAAATAACATTACCTTCGCCCAGAACAATTGCGTTTTCAATAGCATTTTCCAGTTCGCGCACATTTCCGGGCCAGTCATACTGCATACACAATTCCAGTGCTTCCGGAGATATTTCCAGCCATGGGAGTTTGTTTTCGCGACTGAATTTTTTGATGAAATGGTCGATTAACAGGGGAATATCTTCTTTACGTTCCCGCAGGGGAGGAATATAGATAGGGATTACATTCAGACGATAATAAAGGTCCTCACGAAATTTCCCTTCTTCCAGAGCCTTTTCAAGGTCTCGATTGGTCGCGGCAATGACCCGGACATCCACTTTGATTGTTTCTGTGCCACCCAATCGAGTGATTTCTTTATGTTGCAACACTCTGAGCAACTTCACCTGTACGCCTTCGGTAATCTCGCCAATTTCATCCAGAAAAATAGAGCCTTCGTGTGCTAATTCAAACCGGCCAATTTTACGGGAGTCGGCCCCGGTGAAAGCCCCTTTTTCATAGCCAAACAATTCGCTTTCGAGCAACGTTTCGGGAAAAGATGCGCAACTTATCTCCACCAGCGGTTTACGGCTGCGCGGACTGTTATAATGAATCGCACGTGCAACCAGCTCTTTCCCGGTACCACTTTCGCCTCGAATTAAAACAGTAGATTGAGTTTTTGCCACCTTGCTGATCGTGTGAAAAATACGCTGCATGCTTTCGCTTTTACCAACAATATTCTGAAAGCTATACGTGTCTTCTATCTTCTTTTTTAGCTCTACATTTTCGCGAATGAGCTTTTGTTCACCGATAGCCTTTTCGAGGATCAGGAACAGCTCATCCAGATTCAAGGGTTTGGTAAGGTATTCGTAAACGCCCTTTTTCATGGCTTCCACAGCATCTTTGACCGAACTGTAAGCCGTCATCACAATGGTTTTCATTTCAGGGGCCATAGGTAAGGAACGTTCGTAGAGTTCCATGCCATCCATCTCTGGCATTTTAAGGTCGGTAAGAAGAATATCAAAGGATTCTTTACTGAGATATTTAAGAGCTTTTTTAGCACTTTCAGCCCCCACCACCTCATAACCCTCCTGGCTAAGGATTTCCATGAGTCCGGAAAGGGTATTGCGGTCATCCTCAACAAGTAATATTCTTGCCATACCCTAAAACCCTCATAGTTTGTAAGATTTTCATTTTTTCAACACTTCCGGATTCACGATGTTTTCGACTTTTTTATGAACCAAAAAATTCGCCACCAGCCGGGCAATCTCTTCAGCTACTCGAACCTGAGCTTCTTCCGTGCTGGCACCCAGATGAGGTGTTGCCACCACATTGTCAAGTTGTAACAGGGGATTATTCCGAGGGGGTTCCACCTCAAAAACATCCAGTGCGGCTCCGGCGATTTTCCCTGAGGTCAAGGCCTGGTAGAGTGCCGTTTCATTCACAACCCCGCCACGTGCGGCATTAATGAGCCGGAGACCCGGTTTGCAATTTTCAAAATGCCGATGGTCAATCAGGTTGCGGGTCTCTTCACCCA
>CAZMEG010000143.1:4180-7794 GCA_964565205.1 uncultured Cytophagia bacterium | reverse complement strand
GGTATGTTGTCTTTTTTAAATTTTTTCCATTAAATCCAGAATTCTCTCAAGATCGGCATCAGAATAAAATTCTATGTCAATTTTACCGCCTTTACCTTTCGACTTCAGATGAATATGTACCTGGGTTCCCAGGATACGTCTCAATTTATCTTCGGCCATTTGAATGAATGGATTAAGTTTTTCTTTCTTATCTTTTCTGGTTTTTTGTGGCTGTGCTAATTTTCTTACAATACTTTCAACCTGACGAACTGAGTATTTATTTTTAACAATTTTTTTCCACAACGCAATTTGATCGCTTTGATCGGGGACACTTAACAAAGCACGGGCATGACCGGCGGTAATCTCCCCATTAATCAGGCTTTTTTGAATAATTTCGGGTAACTTCAACAGACGTAAAAAATTGGTTATGGTGGTGCGATCTTTCCCGACTTTTTTGGCTACCTCTTCCTGGGTTAAATTGCATTTGGTCATCAAAGTATGATAACCGTTGGCTTCATCTATAGGGTTGAGGTTTTCACGCTGGATGTTCTCAATGAGTGAGAGTTCCAGCATCTCTTCATCGGTTTTCACATCAAGAATATAGGCCGGGATGGTTTCATGGCCCAATTCTTTTACAGCTCGAAGACGTCTTTCACCCGCAATTAATTCGTACTCCGAATTAACCTTACGCACTGAGATGGGTTGGATCACCCCTTTTTCAGCAATAGATTGTTTTAATTCATCGAGAGTGGAGTGATTAAAGGTTTCACGAGGCTGGAAAGGGTTGGGTCGCACTCTGGCAACTTCAATTTCAATTAGTTGTCTTCTCTGATCTAAATCTTCTGGTGAGATATCAGGAATTAAAGCACCAAGGCCCTTACCTAATCTCTTGACTGCCATTGGTTAGTAGCTCCTCGGCTAAGCTCATATAATTTTCCGCCCCCCGTGACACGGCATCGTAAAGAATAATAGGTTTGCCGAAACTGGGCGCTTCACTTAATCGAACATTGCGGTCGATAACCGTTTTAAAGACTTTTTTATCAAAATATTTTTTTACTTCATCGGCCACCTGACGGGAAAGATTCAAACGGCTATCATACATGGTTAATAATACCCCTTCGATATTTAACCGATTATTTAGATGCTTCTGCACCAGGCGAACTGTATTCAATAACTGGGTAAGTCCCTCCAGGGCGTAGTATTCACATTGTATGGGAATGAGAACCGAATCAGCGGCTGTTAGGGCATTAATAGTTAGCAACCCAAGCGAAGGGGGGCAATCAATGAATATGTAATCATAAGGTTTTTTTATATTTTTCAATGCGTTGGTCAGAACTTTTTCCCTGGAAAGCGTATTGACTAATTCTACTTCAGCCCCGGCCAGGCGAGCACTGGATGGCAATAAATCCAGATACTGCAACTGTGTAGAAATGATGGCACGATCGATATCAAATTCTTCTATGATGACTTCGTAAGTGCCTTTGTTCACCTGTTTTGGGTCCACACCCAGCCCGCTGGTGGAGTTAGCCTGCGGGTCGATATCAATAAGTAGGGTTGGGTGTTCAGCCACGGCCAGACAGGCCGACAAATTTACCGCCGTCGTGGTCTTACCTACCCCGCCTTTCTGGTTGGCAATGGCAATAATTTTCGCCATAAATGCTCCTGACTCACATTCCTTTAAATGATTTTTAATATAAAACTTAATGTTTGTAAAATCAAGATAATTTTACAGTAACAAATTTTTCTTGGCATTTACTGCTTGCTTATCACGTTTAATTTTTCTAATTTAGATGCAAAAATTTGGGAGATTCAATGGCGGCATTTCGTTTGGGCTTTGTTTTAATGGTTTGTATTTTACTTTTTCTGGTTAACAATGCGTTTCCTCAGTTTACATTTAAAAAAATACAGGAGCTGGAGAGCTTTGGCTTTGAGAAACCTTTAGCTTTTTATTCTAATCCACATTACAATCGTGTTGAAGGTCTTTTTTTGAATTTTGGTTTAAAGTACACGCCTCTCCACATAGAGAAATTTCAAATTTATGGCGAGGCAGGCTGGGGGTTTGACAATCAACCTCATAAACAATTTCGCTATATCGCAGGAATTCGTAAAGATTTTTTTGATATCAAAAGACTTACTGTTGGAGCGGAAGTTTTTCGTCGGGTGGAATCTGAAGATGACTGGGTTATCAGTGATGTGGAAAATTCTCTGGCAGCATTATTTATTCGTGAAGATTTCAAAGACTATTATGGCACCGAGGGGGTGCGGTTTTTTATTGATCATAAGTTAGGTGGTCAGCATATTATACGATTTGAATTGAGTCGAATTACCTACGATGCCTTGAAAAAAAATACTAATTTTAGCATTTTCCGGTTTAATGAGGCATTTGAAGAAAATCCGGCTCGAAACAATGCCATCATTGCGGAAGGCGATGAGATCAGTTTTAAATTCATGGTGGCTTTAGACTGGCGCGATAATCCCATTTTTCCCCTACAGGGCTGGTACATTGAAGGTATCTATGAACACACCGAAGAGGATTTCGACACCGAGGGGGTATTTCTAACCATAAAACGCTATCAGCAGATGTTTGGTAACCAGCGGTTTGTTATCCGAACCATGCTGGGGAGTCGTCAGGGGAGTCTCTTTGAACAACACATTATGGACCTCGGTGGAATCGGTAGTCTGCGCGGGTTTGATGATAAAGAGTTTAGCGGAAATCGTTTTTTTATGCTTAACTTTAATTATCTTTTCGGTGGAGATATATTGCAAAAACTTCCCCTGAAGGATGCCCCTCTGTTCAAAATTTTCTGGCCAATGCTTTCTATGGGGATTTTTCTGGATACCGGCTGGGCCTGGTTTACCAATCCGTCGGATAGGTTGTTCGAAGGATTTGACCAGTTACAATTTGATAATCTCAAAACTGACATCGGGCTTTCGATTCTGGTGCTGGATGGAATGTTTCGCCTGGATATCGCTAAAAGAACCGAACGGTCTACCGATGATTTTCGTATAACGTTTAGATTATTTGAAAAATTTTAATTGAGGTCTCCTGAGCTTGTTTAAAAAGAATATAATTATTTTTTTCTTCTTCTTTATATCTAAACTTTGGGCGCAGGACTTCATCAAACTCCCTGATGATAGCACCACCCAGTACCCGGACACCATTTTTGTCATCATTGTTCAGGGGAATGAAAAAACTAAAGAGAACATTATCCTGCGCGAGATGAAATTAAAGCCCGGTGATAAATATGACCCCACCAAAGCTGAGTTAGATAGATTGCGTATTCAAAATCTGGGCATATTTAATCGAGTTGAAGTGGATGCCATTCCTTCTCCGCGGGGGGTTATCCTCGTGGTTACCGTCAGTGAAATGTGGTACCTGTTTCCCTACCCGATTCTGTTCACCAATGAACGAGATTGGAGTAAAATCTCCTTTGGTGCAGGTTTGCTGCATACCAATTTTCGAGGTCGCCGGGAAATTGTCGATTTTTCTTTCTGGCTGGGATTTAATCCTGCGGTTAAAATTTCCTATTCCAACCCCTGGATTCTGGGAAAATTAAAATTTTATACCCGGGTTTCACTTTTCGCCAAAAAAATTCGTAACCGCAGTTTTACCGTTTTAAATCAGGAAGTAGATG
>CAZMEG010000143.1:3110-4170 GCA_964565205.1 uncultured Cytophagia bacterium | reverse complement strand
AAGTAGATGAGAACCATCTGGGTTTTAGCTGGATGATTGGTAAACGATTCGGGCATTTTACTTATTTTGATGTCACCTTTGGCTATCGCCAGCTAACTTTAAGCCGAAACGACCTCGGTCGGACTCTTTCACCTTCGGGCAAAGACCGCCTGCCCAGTATAGGAGTCTCCTTTACCTTTGATAAACGGGATCTGTGGGAATATGCGCATCGAGGTCATTATGTAAACCTGTGGTTTAAAAAGGTCGGGTTTGGTAAGTATGTGGATTATCTGCGTTACGGGGCCGATTTGCGTAAATATTTTCCCATAGGTTTAACCACTCTTGCTTTCCGGGCTGCCACCAATCTTTCCTCCGGAACCATACCTGTTTATGATCAGGTTCATTTTGGCTTTTTAACCCGCATCCGGGGGCACTTTCGAGAACGCCGTACCGGCGAGAACCTGTTGATCGGCAGCGCAGAATTTCGCTTCCCCATTCTGAAAATTAGTTATCACAACTGGGGACCGTTTTCATCGCTTGGTCGTTATGGCAGTAACCTGCGCTTCGGTATTAGTGGTGCTTTATTTGTAGACACAGGAGCACTCTGGTTTCAAAATCAAGACCTGAGTACGCAACAGTTTATCTCTGGCTGGGGAGCCGGCTTACATTTTCACCTGCCCTATATGAATCTTTTACGGCTTGAGTACGGTTTTAATGAAAACTGGGATGGTCAAATTATTGTGGATGCATTTGTGACCTTTTGATATGATTGTGCTTGGTATTGAAACATCGTGTGATGAAACGGCTGCAGCCGTCTGGTTAAATGACCATCTCGGCTCCAATATTATTGCCTCCCAGCAAATCCATAAAAAATATGGAGGGGTGGTCCCGGAATTAGCCTCACGAGCCCATGTGAAAAATATTTTGCCCATCATTAAAACGGCCCTGCAAGAAGCCAGAGTTTTGAAAAAAGATTTACAGGGAATCGCCGTTACCTATGGACCAGGTCTGGCAGGGTCGCTTTTAGTCGGGTTAAATTTTGCCAAAGCCCTATCGCTGGGATTAAATATTCCTTTTGTGG
>CAZMEG010000143.1:0-3100 GCA_964565205.1 uncultured Cytophagia bacterium | reverse complement strand
TGGGAGTGAATCATATGGAGGGGCATCTTTTCTCCAATTCTGTGATGGATGAGGGGCCCAGGCCTCCATTTATCAGTCTCATCGTTTCTGGCGGTCATACCATGCTGGTTCTGGTAAAAACATGGGGCGATTACCAGATTGTCGGTCAAACTCGTGATGATGCCGTGGGCGAAGCCTTTGATAAAGTGGCCAAGATGATGTACCTGTCTTATCCGGGCGGACCGGCAATTGACAGGCTGGCTCGCCAGGGGAACCAGGAATATGTCTCCTTTCCCCGGGCTAAATTTAAAGACGGTAGTCTCGACTTCAGTTATAGCGGATTAAAAACCGCGGTACTTTATCATCTGCAAAAATTATCGCCTGAAGAACGAGAACTTCATAAAGCTGATATTGCTGCCAGTTTTCAGACAGCCGCCGTTGAAATACTGGTGGAGAACAGTATGAAAGCTCTGGAGCAATTTCAGATCAATCAATTGGCACTGGCGGGGGGTGTAGCCTGCAATTCTTTACTGCGCAAACGAATGCAGGAAGAATGCCGGAAGCGAAAATATCGGCTGTTTTTCCCACCACCAGATTTGTGTACCGACAATGCCGCCATGATCGCCCGCGCTGGATTATTTTATCTGGAAAGAGGTACAAGATCGGATTTTTCTTTAAGTCCCAAACCTTCGTTATCCTTACAAAAAAATTGAGAGAGCATGTTTGAGTATACAAATATAAAACTCCTTACCACAGGAAACCTTCTATTTTTACTGGGTGCCATATTAGTCGCTCTGGGTTTGAGTTATTTTGTCTATAAACGCACCATACCGCCGATTTCGGCAAAACTGCGCTACTTTTTGATGATGTTACGAGCCCTGGCAATCTTAATGGTTATTTTATTGCTTTTTGAACCCATCCTCAGTATTACCCGGTCAGAAAAAGAAAAACCAGTAGTAGCCGTTCTTATTGATACTTCCGCCAGCATGGCCCTGCAGGATCAAAAATATAATCGTCAGGATATCGTCAAACAGATTCTAAATGCAAGGATATTTAAACAGCCACCGGAGGATCTGCAATTTGAATTTTATCCTTTTTCCTACAAACTATTCGACCCAATTACTCAACTGGATTCTTTGCAATTTAATGGTGATGGCACCGATTTAAAAAAGGCCTTAGAAACCCTCAAAGAAAAAATGTCGGAACGGTACTTTGTTGCCGTCGTTATGATCACCGATGGAGCTGACAATCTTGGTGAAAATCCCGCCCGTAACATCGAAAACTACGGAGTTCCTGTCTACACCATTGGTGTGGGAGATCCCTCAGAACAAAAAGATGTTTTGATTTCTAATTACCTGACTAATGAGATAATTTATACCGATGAAAAAACCCCCGTGGATGTTTTTATTAAAAGTTTTGGCTTTAAAGGGGAAAAGATCACCGTTTCTTTGACCCATGGCAAAAAAGTGTTAGATGTGGTTACCACCACTTTACCCGGTAAAAGTCTTGAGCAAAAAGTACGATTGCATTTCACACCACAACAACCTGGCTTATTTAAATATGAAATAAAATTATCCCGCTTAGAAAATGAACTTACTTATGTCAACAATCAAAAGACTTTTTATGTAAAGGTATTAAAAAGCAAACTTAAAGTAGCATTGTTCAGTGGTGCGCCGGGTTATGACTTTCTATTCCTTAAAAGAGCCCTGAAGCAGGATAAAAATATTCACCTTACTGCTTTTATTGAAAAAAAACATGGGGCTTTTTATTCTCAAAAGGCCATCCCAGGCCCCGCAAAACTAAAAGAATTTGATTGTTTCATTCTCTTAGATTTTCCACGTAAAAGTAGTAAAAAAGAAATCCTGGAAAAGCTCAGAAAAGTCTTAGCACAGGGGAAACCATTGTTATTATTTCTGGGCAGAAATGTGGATTACAACAAATTATGGACATTAAAAGAATTTTTACCATTTTCCACCCGCCCACAACCAGGCCAGGAAAGATTGGTCTATTTAACCATTTTGCCGCAGGGAATTTACCATCCCATTCTGCAACTTTCAGAAAATGAATTTGAGAATCAAAGCAAATGGGAGGAGCTTCCCCCGATCTTTGTAAATTTAAAAAAACTCTACCTTAAAAAATCGGCACAGAGTCTGGCTGCCATAGATTTTCAACGTTCACAAATCGTTCGTCGTCAGAACATTCCTTTAATCATTATTGAAAAAATTGGTAAACGAAAAACCGTGGTAGTAACCGCTTACGGGTTGTGGCGCTGGGATCTTTTAATGTGGGGAGCTGGAAAAACCAACGAGAGTTACCTCAGGTTTTTACAAAATACTATTCGCTGGCTGGTAACTGAAGAGGACAGCAAACTGGTAAAAATTACTTCAAATAAAGAAATTTATCGTAGCGGCGAAGAAATTATTTTTACGGGCCAGGTCTACTCGGAAAATTACCGTCCGGTGGATGGTGCAGAAGTCGTAGTCCAAATCAAACAGAAAGATGAAATACAGGAACTTTTGCTGGAAAACATTGGAGAGGGCCGCTACGAAGGTACTCTGCAGGTTTTAGAGGGAGGTGATTATGAGTTCACCGGCACAGCCCATCTTCAGGGTCGCGTGCTTGGTAGAGATCGCGGGAAATTCACTGTGGAGTATTTTAATCTTGAATTTCAAAATACCCGCATGAATGAAGAGTTGTTGAAAAAAATTGCCTCCCTGAGTGGGGGCAAATTCCTCTCACCGGATAGTGTGCAAACTCTTGGCTCCCATTTAAAATTTCCTGAAAAATATATTGAATTACACGCAGAATTTGAATTGTGGAAGAAAGCCCCCTTTTTATTGCTGACCCTTGCCCTGCTTTCCATGGAATGGTTTATCAGGAAACGAAAGGGCATGTTATAATCCATGCAATCGCTCTAAGCCTATAAGTTTAGCCTTATTCACGATTGTGAATAAGTTGTGGATAATGTGGAAAACTTAGATTTATTCTTTCCAATTATGACATTTTTGACAAAATTAAAAAGTTGCGAGGTAATCTTTTATATTTTACGAATCATCCAGACAAAAACTAATATCTCGCAAATTTATATATTTTAATTAGTTACGAAGCCCATGTTATGTAT
>CAZMEG010000142.1:0-7840 GCA_964565205.1 uncultured Cytophagia bacterium | reverse complement strand
TCATAAGGCTTTGACTTACCACTAACCATTTGGGATTTGGGATTTGGTCATTTGGGATTTTTCAAATGTTTCACCATATTTTGCATTTCTTATATAAATTCTTTTTTCCTCTGAATTTGCCCTCGGAATTTGGGTTTTGGGATTTTAACTCTCATTCCAGCTTGTAAACGCCTAAAAGTCGGCATACAAATTCCTTTAATCCGGGCATGACTTTGTTAAATTCCTGAGTCATGCGCATTCGCAGTACGGTGTAAACATAGATCACATAAACACAGCTTAGATATACATCGGTGCCAAACAGATTGTGGCTGATGACCTGAAAACCTGCCGCTTCACCTACTTCATGAACAAATGCCACCGCCTGGCCCACATTCAGGTAGGTATCTCCGACAGTGTCACCATTGAGTTCGTAATCCTGTGTAATTACCAGTGGTAAAGCACCGGTACGAACTTTGGGATCCCACATCCAGCGTGTCCACAACCAGTACTGATTTGGAAAGGTGAAATGCAAAAGTTCACTGGCAAGGTCGAATCGGATGTTGGACTCCAGGCCCTCCAGACGATCATAAAAGCTCTGAAATCGTTCCGAAAGAGGCATTTTCGCAAATAACAATTCCTGAATCCATGATCTTAGATTGTCAGCCGTATAATTTTCCATGAGATTTTGTGCCTTGCGTCGGGTTGAAAAAATATTTCTTAAAATTTTAAAAATCTGCTCCTCGGTTAAATTTTCGATGGTCTTATCATTCAGATGCTTTTGAAAAATCTGGTGTTTCACTTCCAGCTTTACACATATATCGTTTAATTCTTCCGGGGAAATTTTCGAAAACGCCTCTTTCATAAATTCTTTGGCGCTTTCGGTATCTACTACCTGGCTCATTGGTTTCGTTGAGTAGTTAAAATTACCCTTTTTATAAATGTACTGTATTTATTAAAAAATCCTGACTTGGGATTTTATCAAGCTTTCCCATTTTGTCTCACGGCGGCAATGGCCTTCACCACCGCCGAACCGGCCATGGAGATGGAATCCTCCAGATCGGCCGGACCGGTGCAGGCACCGGCAGCGAATACGCCCGGTACGGTAGTGGTTACGGTGTTCAGTGCACCGCCAATGGTTTCGATGAATCGATATTTGTTTTGTTTCAAACCAAAAATTTTTGCCATTTCCTGGGTGCCGGCGCTGGGTTCCATACCCACCGAGAGAATCACGATGTCCATGGGGACTTCCATGGGGCGCCCCAGGGTGGCATCTTCACCACGTACCAGAAGTTTGTCGCCCTTTTTCAAAATTTCTGTGGCAATTCCTTTAATATAATTGACTTTGTACTTTTCCTGAGCTGGCCAGTAGATTTCGTTTTCCCAGTATCCATACATACGCATATCGATGTAGAAGATGAACACCCTGCAATTGGGCACCTGCTGTCGGATTTCAATGGCTTCTTTGGAGGCAATTCCACAGCAGACCTTTGAACAGTACTCGTTACCGATCTGTCGATCACGGGATCCCACACATTGAATGAAACATACACGTTCCGGCACCTGTCCATTGGAGGGGCGCACAAATTTTTTGGCTTTCAACATTTTTTCGCAATCCACCAGAGTGATTACATCATCATACTCATAATAACCATACTGCTGAGTTTCGCGACCGGGGTCGAAGTGCTGAAAGCCGGTGCAAATAATCACCGCCCCCACATTGAGTTTTTCAGACTGTCGTGCATTTTTAACAGTCACCGCAAAATTGCCCACCGAGCCCTCGGCCGCTGTCACAGTAGATTTTAATTTGATTTCCACATTGGGGTTGTTTTCAACCGCAGCTATCATTTCACCGATGGCTTCTTCTGCACTGCGCAGATCAGGGGTTAAAGCAGCATAATGCGCCTCATCTGGTGTGCCTCCCAGACGATCGCGCTTTTCCACCAGGATAGCTCTGTAACCTAACTCCGCGATACCGCGTGCGGCCTCGAGACCCGCCGGGCCTCCACCAATGATTAGAATATCTTGACTAGGCATCGACATCCTCCCAGGTTAAATATTGTTTTTCACCTCGTTTTAATTTTTCCACATCTTCTTCAAATTCTTTCCATTTTTCTTGCCAGTCAATTCCCACTTTTTCCAGAAAGGCTTTATTATCGGTGTTGTGCCAGTGTAACTGGAGCACTTTATATGGATGCGCACCCATGGCCAGGGCAGCAATCTGGGAATCGGCCATGACCGGAATACCAACTTCTCGATCATGAGCACGGGCGGCAAATTGCCCCTGATCCAGGGTGGTCACACATCCCGTATCATGGGTTACGGTGACATCTGGGTTCACCTCTTTTTTCATCACCTCGATCTTACGCATGGTGGCAAAAGAGCGTGAAAAATCTCTCGAAACCAGAATGTGTCGAAAACCAAATCCACAGCAATCATACCAGGTGGAATAATCAGCCACATTCACACCCAGTGCCTTCAACGTACCGGTGATGATGGCAGAACGCTGCGCTCCATAAATTTCCGGATCGTAGATGGCATCTTCGGCAACCAGCTTATGGTAATGACAGGCCGGGTGCACCGTAGCGGTGACTTTGCTCATGTCAATTACCTGATGCTCAACAATCTTATCCCGCACCGCATGCACCCATTCACTGTAGTGTACGATTTCCTCCGGAATCACCAGCTTTTTGCCCAGTCGTGCCAGTATGTCCCGCACCTTGCGCCGTAAATCATGGTGGTGAATGAGCTCATGACGCACCTCTTTGTAGTGACCAAAACTGGTACCACAGTGAATGATTGGGTAATAGCCGGTCTCTTCGGCAGCAGCAAAATTACGCATGGCCACGGCTGCCTGTGCAGCAGGATTGGAGGTAGCGGACGCGTAATAGTTCCAGGCTGTGCAGGAGGTCTGATCTCTGGGATCAATATAATCCAGACCAAGTTTGCGATTAATCCAGAAAATGGAGGTGGAGTATCCGGGAATATGCCCACACTGGCCACAGCTCTTATGGTGCCAGGTGTGTTCCAGCGGGATTTTTTTAATGCGACCATACTTGGTCTGTACTTCAATATAAGGCTCAGGAACTCTTTGCACTTCCCATTCGCCTTCTTTTTCCAGTTGAAATATGGCATCGTGGAAATCTTCCTTGGGAGCCTCATCCGGGTCCCAGGCAAATCCACGCTCTTTGGCGGGTTTGGTTACTTCGTGAACAGGAATGGTACTCATGATTCACCTCTCTCTATGTGTATTTTAAAAATTTTAGCTAATTTGACTTGTAACTAAATCCCAATTGACCAAATCCCAGATCCCAGGCTTCCAGCAAATTGGGATTTAATCAAAGGTAACATCTTCATATCCCGCATCTTCCAGCCGCTCTTCCATCACATCCACCAGGATCATGAACAACCCTTCATCCACTTCTTTGATCATGTCCATAACCCCGGTCATGTGCCAGATTAGATAGAGTTCGATCAGAGTTTTGTCGTCCACTGCCCAGCCCGTTTCGGTGGTATGCAGAGTCTCCGGAGGTAGGGCACGCCGCCAGACCTCCAGATTTTCGGAGATTTCATTCACATGCACGCCCCAATCCGGGAAAGCATCGGGCTGAAGCATATCCGGTGAGACCTGCGTGCCGGTGGACATGATCTTATAAATGATTCTACCATACCCTTCCAGGGCATCTCGTGCGGTCTGTAAACCGTTGCGCACCGCCACCTCCCGCATCACTGTAATCAGTCCGCCTGGAGAATTCTGACGCGGACAGCGGTCGCAGGAAAAACATTGTGAACAATCCCAGATGCTGTCATTCATCAGAGTATATACTAAATCCACATCTTCCCGCGCCACAGCCTGGGCAATCACTCTTGGACTGAAATCATAAAATCGCGCTGAAGGGCAGGAAGCTACACAGATTCCGCATTCGTAACAGCCGTAAAGATAATCTTCAAAGCGGATATCTTTTTTTATCTCATTAAACAGACGCTCCTTTTCTTCATAAGGAACATCCTGATATTTTCTGCCGGTTAAATCTAATGCCATGCCAAGCTCCTTTGTTTTAAAATCCCAAGTGACCAATTCCCAAATCCCAAGCTTTAATTACAAGGGCTAGTCTAATGGTCGAAGGAGAGTGATGAGGAAATAGCAAAATAATGATTTGAAAAAAGCCCAATTGACCAAATCCCAAATTCCAATTAGTCAGATGGTTGGGATTTGGTTTTTGGGATTTAGGATTTTTTAAGGTTTTGTTCATAATAATCTTGCTCAAAATACCACTTTAAATTTCAAAGCCTTCTAAATGCTCACAGGCTTTCAAATCCTCTTTTTCGATTTTTTCACGATAGGCCTGAATTGCGGCATCGCCAGTGACCATTTCTTTCAGTTCTTCATCCAGGTTGCTGGGTTTTAATTTAATAAGCCACCCCTCTTTGTAAGGACTGCGATTGATGAGTTGTGCATCTTGAGTAACTTTTTCGTTAACCTCAACAATCTCTCCGGACAGGGGGGATTTTACCGGGCCCACCCACTTACTGCTCTCCACGGTTGCCAGGGGTTTACCTTTAGGGCGAACGGTGCCCACCTTTTTAGTCTTGGCATGTAAAATGGGGCCGGCCATGGTTTGCGCTACATCAGTCATACCAATGGTCACCGTGCCATCATCATTTACTTTGACCCAGGTGTGGTCATCTACCGCATAATACAGATTCTTCACAATTACACATCCGCGAATCTCTTCATAATCTGCCATGGTTTCTGCTCCCCTTTTGGTTAAAAACTTAATGAACCCAATGAACCAAATCCCAAATCCCAATCAGTTGAGGAGTTAGGATTTGGTGTTTGGTATTTGGGATTTTTAAAAATACATGACATGGTCGGCATTTAATGCCAGATCTATGATACTGGTGGCGCCAAGGATTTCAACGCCATCAATCAGGTCATCTTTTGTCATGTCCCATAACTCCATGCTTTGCTGGCAAACACGAAGCTTCACTCCGGAATCCATGGCCTGTTCGAGCATGGTTTTCAGAGTCACATCACTGGTGGGATCCAGTTGAACTTTTTCGGCTTCACCTTTCTTTAATTGATTGGTGCCATTCATAGTAAACCAAACCATCACATCCATTTCCATGGCCGCTGCCGCCATGGCATAAAATAATGGCGAATAAGTTCTGGTGGGCGTATCCACCCCATGTGTCTGAATGATCAAAATCTTTTTGCCTTCGAAATCCTCCATATATTTTCTCCTAATTTTCTACAAAATTAATATTTCCAACAAAAAATAACTCGGTTACCTACTCTAGGGTGCAAGGTTTATTTGGATCCGCAAATACCAAAAGATATTTTTTACTCCAATCCCAGTGATCATCTTCTAATATAAAATCATGTAATATATATTTGTCCGGGTTATGAGCTAATAGCCTGAACTTGATCGGCTCATTTTTCGCATTGGTTTCCAAAACTTCCAGTAGCAGCCATTCACCCGCTTGCTCGAGATAAAGTTGTGGAATATCTCGCAAATTCAGAGTTTTGTTTAACCATTTGCACACGAGCTCATGAGTTTTCTTTACATTTCATGATGGATTGAACCCAGTCCCGGGGTTCAATGCCCGGTGTCTGAATCTGGTATTTCTGGTAAAATGTCTTTACTTTTTCTTCGAGTAATCTGGAATTAGCTTCTAACCCGATTAGCGTTTTTTCAAAATTTTTTAACATGGCATGGGGGTGAAAAGTAAAATCTCCTGACAAACTCAAATCATCAATTAGATTTTCACGTAATCGTAAAGTTACTCGAATTAATCCACCCTGGGCTTTATAATTGTTCTCATAGACCCACACATCCGTATGTATTTTGATTCCGGCCCGCTTTAACCCCCCCTTCTGGTACAGCCATTCTTCAGAAGCAAACTTTTCATCATATTTGGTGATAGCGTCTAATTCGGCTTCGGTAAATTCATCAACGAATATTTCCTCCCCAAACAACTTTTCGCACTGTTGTAAGTACACATTTTTCACTTCCTCAGGATCTGGATCCTGTTGAAGTTCTCGCTTCATGGTAGTCATATATTCCTTCAGACTATGGAACACCTTATCGCGGAATTTTTCGTTGGGCACTTTAAAAACTTTTGCCATAACTTCGAAATTAAAGTCGAACAAAAAGCTCCCCACCATTACTTCAGCATTACCTATGGCTGCTGCCCCGGTACCGCCGATCTTTCGTCCGGCCACCTGTATGTCATTGATGGGACGATAGTAGGCTTCAATGCCAAAGTGCTTGTAGGTTTCCACCAGAGGTCGGGCAAACAACTCAAATCGTCTCTCGATTCGCCAAGGGAGACGATCGGGGTGAAAAACCCACTGAGTGAATAGCTGGTGTTCATCGAGATAAACCGCGCCCCCACCAACCTCCCGTCTCACAACAGGTAAATTCATTTTTTTACAATAATCCACATCCACTTCCTTATCTACCTCTTGATGAAAACCAATACACACATACGGTTCCTGAGGTGTTACCAATATTATGGTATCTGGCGTGTTTCTGGTTAACGATTTTGCCAATCCGTGATATACGGCCTGCGATCTTAAAGCAGGAACCTTACCCGCATCCACCACACGGATGGACATTTTTTATCTTTCCTTCCTCCTCATTAAAATTTAAAATTAAATGAACAAACTAACATCAGCATCAGCAGCATATTCGAGAAAGGTAGCTGCACCACCGATTTCACAACCGTCAACAAAATCTTCTTTTTTAAAACCAAATACATCCATCGTCATCTGACAGCCAATTAGCCGGACATCATCCATTTCGAGACACATTTCCCGTAATTCTTCAATGGTGGCCACTCCCTTCTTTTTGAAGGTCTGTTTCATCAGTGAAGTAGCTACAGATTCGAACCCGGGTAAATTGGCCATCAACAAATTGGGAATCGGCAGACTGACATTCTGCAATGCCTTGGGCCCAAAAGGTAACTTCATGGGCATAGCCGGGTTTCCCACAGGTGAAACGGCTGCATCTAACCTTTTCTTTAATAGAGGCAATCCATAAAAGGTAAAAAACACAGCCACTTCCCATCCCATTGCCCCAGCCGCACTGGCAAGAATAAAGGGTGGATAAGCCCAATCCAGCGTACCTTTACTGGATATAAGAGCTAATCTTCTACGACCATTTTTTTTGGACATGTTATACCTCCTTAAATTAGTTAAATTTCAAATCCCTAATTAAATCCCAAATCCCAAAAACCAAATCCCAAACTTCCGACAAGTTGGGATTTGGTCCATTGGGATTTTTAATGCGTTTTTTTTATGATGAAACGATATACTGAATCTTCTTCTTTAGCTTCCAGTAATTCATGTTTGGTTTGTCTTGCCCAGGCCTGCATATCTGGAATGGAGCCAGGATCGGTGGCAATCATTTCAAGAATGTCACCCACATTTAATTCTTTGATCGCCTTGTTTGTTTTTACTACCGGCAATGGGCACAACAAGCCGGTACAATCCAAAGTTTTAGTTATATTATACTCTGCCATAGCCTCTCCTAAATTTTTTGAATATAATAACTATAAAATTGCTCCTGTGAAAAAACTTCAATAATCGGATGCCCGGTAAGTCTTGACCAAGCCGGCATATCCAATTCCGAACTTGGATCATCCGTAATTAATTCTAATATTTCTCCACTTCGCATCCGATCTAACGCTTTCTTCATTAACCAGAGTGGCCACGGATCATAAAGACCACGACAATCCACACGGTTACTTATCACTATCATATTTGATTAATGCGCAAATTTTATACCACTGACAAAAATTTCTCTATAATATTACAACATACCAGATGGATTCTATATTTCTTTAATAACAAAATGTT
>CAZMEG010000141.1:0-7845 GCA_964565205.1 uncultured Cytophagia bacterium | reverse complement strand
ACTTTGATCTTTGTACTGTACCTTGACTCGAATCCCGGTAAAACCATTAGTAAACGCCTTATCAAATATCTGAATATAATTTTTAATTATCTTGCCTTTACTTTTTTTCCAGTATTGCGATTCCTCTAGAATTTTACCGCCCAATCCAAGGAGTTGATAAAGGACCTGTATACTATCCCCTTCTGGGATATTGTACACCTCAAAATAAGCCAACAGTCTCCCCTGTTGTGGAATATTGGTTTTCTGATTTTTTGCCCGATTATTTAAAAACAAAAGATCGCTAACGATCATGTTTTTGGAAGAAAAATCTCTTAATGTAACCTTTCCTTCTCGCATTCCCCTGCGGTTGGTCTCAAGGTCGCGCACCCAGACATGAAAATAATATTCCCCCGGTTCCAGGTCAAAACTATTCCCGGTGAAAGCAAACAAATTCTGGGCATTGGTTTCGTCAAAATTCTTAGCAAACACTCGTTCCTGCCAGGACATGCTGTCAGCAAGCGTCTTATTTTTATCAAAAATAGCTACGGCGACCTCATAATCGGCCTGGAAACCCCCATTTTTTGCCTTAATAAATTGCAACTCGTCATTAACAATTTTAATATTAATGGTCAATTTGCTTAAATCTTCGAAATCTGATGCGAGGTTAATCATGCTTACATCAAAGTAAAGCAGGTCAGGCGATCTTTGTGGGTTATAAAGTTCATATAAAAATTGAGATTTGGTTTGTGCATAAAGTGTAGAAATATACCCCACACAATATATTAAAAACATAATAATGGCATGAAATTTAATGAAGTTCATTTTCAATCACCTCACTCGCCCTATAAGGCGAAATATTATGAATATATTGGAGTATTGACAGGCCACACACTTATATACCTTGATCCGTTTCTGGTTAGCAAAGATTATGGGATGATATCATACAAATCTTCGGGATTAACCAATCGGTAGTCACCAAACCCATTTTCATCGACAAAAACAAACTGGCGATTGTACTGGTAATATACCCAGACTTCCCAGGACTTTATTGTTCGGCCAGGGATAGTAGCGAAATCCTGATTGAAGGGGTTACGCTCCACGTCATCAGGTGGGCCTAATTTAATATAGACCATTCCCATATCGGTTTTCCAGCCATCCCTAAAACTGGAAGAGAAGTTCTCATTGGCGTATGCAATGCGTCGATAGTATTCATCCATGAGTTCATTCTCAATGGTTCCAGGTGTGGGGTCACGTTTTTTCCAGAATTCAACAAATCGGGCATGCATTTCTTCTTTTTTGGCTTTTTTCAGCTTTTTCATTTCTTCTTTGGTAGCAATCCACTTCAGTTCCTCAATGGCTTCTTTTAAATTGGTTAATTTAGACGGAATTCCTGCCCAGTACCATTTTAGAGGTTTTTCTACCTCTACTTTTTTCTTTTTATATTTTAGTGTGACTTTAACTTTATAAGCCCCATGAGTCAGTTCCTGAGTATCTAATTCAATAAAATTCCGTGTGATTCGGCCTTTACCAATAAGAGTTTGTTTATTTTTTTGAACGACTTTATTTTTAAAATTAAAAATTTCGTAAATGACTTCGGCCTTCTCGTTTTCGGGCAAATTGTATACTTCAAAAAATGCGTAGAGTTTTGTATTGTCGTAGCGTTCTCCGGAAACTTTTGGGCGTAAATTTATCACTCCTTTCTCATCTACTTCATATTTGTCCATGAAAATAATATCGCTCATAGAAATCTCTTTAGCAGAATGGGATTTTAACTCCGTTTGCACTTCTTTCTTTCCAACACGTCCAGTTTCAAGGTCTTTAAATAATACAGTAACCGTGTACTTATCAGGGGGAAGATCGTAGGTGAGTTTGTGCAATTTAAAAAGCTTTCGGGAATTAGCCTGGTAAAAATCATCTGCAAAAAGCTCGTATTTATTGGCTTCATTTACGACTTCTTCACCGGCCTGATTTTTTATATTAATCTGAATCACGTAATCTGCTTGAAACCTGTCATCTTTCGTTTTAATAAATTGGAGTTCATCATAAACGAATTTTACAAAGATATCTAATTTGTCCATTCCTTCTTGATCAGAAGCAACTGAAAAAACATCCACATCGAACATCGGGTAATCTCTGGATTGCTCCGGCATAGAAAATTCAATTTGAGCGAATAGTACCGAGGTAGAAATACTCAGAAACAAAACCATTAAAAATTTATTAAACCTCATAAAAACACCTCCACCGGTATTAAGAACCGGTTTTAAATTTCAACTTACCGGTTCGGCCCAGAGTTCGTAATCCGAACCGGTAATAATTTTTACATTATAAAAGTTGCCAGTCGCAAGGTCCGGAGAGGATTTAATCACCACCGTATTATCTATTTCCGGGCAATCCCACTCTGTGCGTCCAATATAATTACCTATCGATTCATCAAAATGATCCACAATGATATTTTTTATAGTACCCACCAGACTTTGATTTTTTTCATAAGAAATTTCATTCTGTATATCATTTATTATTGCCCAGCGTTCATTTTTTATTTCTTCGGGAACTTGATCAGGAAAGTGAAAAGCCGGGGTGTTTTCTTCACGAGAATAGGTGAAAATTCCCAGCCGTTCAAAGCGAAAGGTTTCAACAAAATCCAGCAGTTCTTGAAAATCCTCTTCTGTTTCGCCCGGGAAACCGACGATGAGAGAGGTGCGAATGGCCAGCCCGGGAATTCTGGTACGCAATTTTTCAATGAGTTGTTCAATTTGCCGGCGGGTGATTTTTCGCGCCATGCGTTTTAATACTCGATCGGAAATATGTTGAATGGGTAAATCCAGATATGGACAAATGTTTTCTTTCTCAGCCATGATTTGAATTAAATCGTCGGTAAAATGAGCCGGGAACGTATAAAGCAAACGAATCCATCGCAAACCTCGAATGTTAGAGAGAGTATCCACTAAGGGCACCAGTTGTGGTTTACCATAGAGGTCGCAGCCGTACATGGTCGTGTCCTGTGCCACAAGAATTAATTCTTTCACACCCCGGGCAACCAGTGTTTGGGCTTCCTGCACCAGTTTTTCTATGGGTCGACTGTTAAATTTACCTCGAATAGACGGAATGGCGCAAAAGGTACAGGGATTCTCACAGCCTTCAGAGATTTTCAGATAGGCGTAATGGGCAGGTGTCGTGAGTAGTCGTTCTCCCAAATGTTCATATTTCAAACCCAGTTGTAAGACCAGGTCCTTTAACACTTTGCGCATATCACGATTGCCAAAGTAACCATCTACTTCAGGAATTTCATTTTTGAGTTCATGATGGTATCGCTGAGACAGGCAGCCGGTAACAAACACGCGCTGGCACCTTCCCTGTTTTTTCAATTGCACTGCCTGCAGAATAGCTTCGACGGATTCTTCTTTGGCAGCCTGAATAAAGCCGCAGGTATTCAAAATAATGGTTTCCGCTTCCAGGGGATTTTCTACCAGTTCCACCCCGGCGTCACGAAGACCACCCAGCAAAAACTCCGAATCCACGATATTTTTGGGACAGCCCAGTGTAGTTAAATTAACCTTCATTGGAAAAGAGCCTCCACAAACATCTGCGGCTCAAAGGGCTTTAAATCATCCAGAGATTCGCCCAGGCCAACAAATTTAACCGGTACGTTCAGCTTTTTATTGATGGAGAAAATCATGCCTCCCTTGGCCGTGCCATCCAATTTGGTGACTACGATACCGGTTATTCCCACGGCTTCTTTAAATTGCTGTGCCTGATTGAGTGCATTCTGACCGGTAGTAGCATCCAGAACCAGCAGGGTTTCATGAGGAGCGGTGTCGAGCGCTTTGTTCAAAACCCGTCGAATTTTCTTTAATTCTTCCATTAAATTCACTTTGGTATGTAACCGACCGGCTGTATCTACGATTAAAACATCTACATTGCGGGCGAGGGTCGCCTGAATGGCATCATATGCCACAGCGGCAGGGTCGCCGCCAGGTTGGGTTCGCACAATATCCACTCCCGCACGTTTTGCCCAGATTTCCAGTTGTTCTGAAGCCGCAGCTCGAAACGTATCCGCTGCAGCCAGCAACACCTTCTTGCCTCGATCATGAAAAGCCTTGGCCAGTTTGGCGATGGTGGTAGTTTTACCGGTACCATTCACCCCGACCACCATGATGACAAATGGCTTTACCCGGGGTTCAAAAAAGTCTTCACTGGCCTTCACTGTACCATTTAATTGCTCCACCAAAATTTTTTTCATGGCGCCGACTAATTCGTGAGGTTCGCGATACCCCTCTCGATTTACAAACGTTTTTAATTCTTCGATAATTCCAAGGGAAGTGTCCACCCCTATATCAGCAGCGATTAGAATTTCCTCTAACTCTTCCAGAAGTTCATCATCAATGGAATATCGGCTTTTAACCAGTTTAACGATTTCTTCCACAAAACCCTGACGGGTCTTTGCCAGTCCTTTTTTGAATTTGTCTAACAACGTTGCCATAGTTAAAAAGTCTTCTATTCCACGATATATTTAATTAAGTCACATTCACTTAACTATGCTTTGCTGTATTCTGTTCCTTTGCGTAACAGATGAACCATTTTAACAAAATAGTTCACCGCTGACGCCAGCAGTAAAATCACGCTACACCATAAAAAATACCATTTTAAAGGACTTATGTCAATGGTAAATGTTATGATTACTGTGGCAAGAGCAGTAACCGTGACTTTACCCAGCATATCCGATTCCATGACCTGTCTTGTTCTTAATACTAAAAACATGCCAAGAATGACGATCATCAAATCGCGTGCAATCACTGCCAGAAAAAACCACAGAGGCAAATCGCGTGTTGAGACCAGAATTACACCCACCACAGCCACACATATCTTATCGGCCAGGGGGTCAATAATGCGCCCCAGATCAGAAGTTTGTTTTAAACGCCGGGCCAGACGACCATCAAAATTATCGGTGGCGGCAGCCAACAACATAAATACCACGGCAAGATAGTTACCTCTGGTTGTATGCCAGCTCAGGAAATGGTAAATCGGAAACAATAGCACAATTCTTGAGAAGCTCAAAATGTTTGAAATGTAAAAAAATTCGCGTAAAGTAATGGTCATAATTAATTTTTCATAAATAGTTTAATCACGTCCCAGATTAATGCAGGGTGATTTACCAGGGCCGCTTTGAATATGTTAACAATGGTTCTTTTATCCGGTGGCAACCTTAACACGGATTCGGCTGTCCTGTTTAGATCTTCATCGGTGAATTTATAAATGGTTTTTTTGATTTTGTAAAATCTTTCATGATTTTTACCCTCGGCTTTATGCCAGAGCACGGCATATTCTTGCAAACGTTTTGCGGAAAGGTCATTTTCTTTGACCGCTTGAGCGGCCACCTGCCCTGCAATTTTGCCAGCGATCATGGCTGTAACAATTCCTCCTCCAGAAATGGGATTCACCTGATGGGCTGCATCACCCACCAGCATCAATCCATCGGCCACGATACGCCGCAGAGTTGGTGCACAGGGAACGCCGCCTACCACTGTATATAAAACCGAGGCATTTGGAAAACGTCGATCGATAAATTCTTTTAAATATTTCATGGCAGATTTATATCGAGCATACTCGCCTGAGATGCCCAGCCCTACATTGGCCACTCGATCATTTTTGGGAAAAACCCAGAGGTAACCACCGGGAGCCACTTCATGACCAAAGTAAAAATAGACATACTTGGGGTCCACATCCACATTGGCCAGGGTCATCTGAAGACAGCTTTCCATGTCTTTTAACTTCGTGTGGGTGGGTAATCCAGCCCAGCGCCCCACCCGTGATTCCACGCCATCGGCCCCGATGACGATTTTGGCTCGCACTTCATAGGTTTTACCCAGATGTTGAAATCGCACCCCTTCGATTTTACCATCATTCTTAAGCAAATCGAACACATATGCTTTGGTTAAAACTTCAGCGCCATAGGTGGTAGCGATTTGCACCAGTTCGTAATCAAAGATCTTTCGATCCAGCATGTAACCTCGTTCGTTCTTACCTTCCACCACCACTTCCTGACCATTGGGAGCAATTAACACAGCCCCCTGAATAACATTGGTGATCCACCGGGGTTGGGGTTCTACCACCAGTTTGAGACTGTTCTCTCCCACGGCTTCAGCGCAGCGCACCGGCGTGCCAATTTCCCGATCTTTTTCTAAAAGCAAAACGCTGGCCCCGTACTCGGCAGCGAATCTTGCCGCCCATGCACCCCCGGGTCCGCCTCCCACTACTACGCAATCGTACTGTTCTCGCATGCCAGTTCCTTAAGTTTTTCCAAAGGAGCCAGGGTTTCTACCGGACAAATCCAGACACAGAGCATGCAATCAATACAATTTTTATTGATGACAATACGTGCCTCGTAAAGCTCAATGGCATCTACCGGACACACAGCTACACAGGTGCCACAAAAGTCACATTTGTCGTTAATTACACCAATCATGATTGCAGGACTTTCAATTTAAATTAGGATAATCAATTCCAAATCTTAAACGGTAATATAGTTTCGATAAGAAATAAACAATTAAGAGAATAAAAAAGAACGGCGGATATTTCACACAAATAGCCAGCGACAGAAATAAAATAGGATATTTAATGGAGCGAACAATATCTTTCATTTGCTTTCGTACCACCGCCAGCACAAAAAATGGCAAAGCAAAAAATGCCGGGTAAAAAATGACCTCGTCCTGTAATATTAAAGAAATAATCAGTGCAGCAAGCTCAAATAAGAATCCAGCATAAAGGGTTAATTCAATACCATATTTCACACCAAAGGTGAGTTTCTCCGACGAAGCATCTCCTTTCACATCGGGCAGAGTTGTGTAAAGATAAACCGAGGCAACGGCGAGAGCATAAGGGGTCGCATGTACGAGTAACCGCTGGTTTAAGGAGCCATGAATAAACCAGCCCGCCGTAAAAATTATATACGCCCCCAGCATGTTCGTAACCAGACCGGCAATGGGTTTATTCTTCCAGCTAAAGGGTTCGAAGCTGTAAAAATATCCCGTAATCAGCAAAATGAGCGCAAATATTACCCCCATCTTAATAGAATTGAAGAAAGCAAATCCCAGAGCAGCCAGGATAAGTAAGCCAGCCTCTACATAGGCTACTCGCACCGGTATGTGATTTTGGGCAATTAAAAAAAGTTTGTTGTTTTCATGATCCGTGATTCGATCTTGAATTTGATTTAAAATAAAAACCGCCCCCATTAACAAAGTTAAGAATAATCCCGGAATAAGAAATTCCTTAGGAATAAGCGTTTTTATCACGTGCTGGTTATTGGTATGAGGCAAAACCACATCAAACTTTTGCTGAACAAAATATCCTGCCATGAATACGGTCCATACTGGAAAAAATAAGGTGGGTCTTAACACAAAAAAGTAATCCAGCGGTTTAACTATTTGTTGTAAAGTTTGCTCTACTTTTTTTGCTTCAGTTTTCTTCATGCTGTTCCTTTTTAACTATTTCTTCCGGAAGAATGGGGTAATTGCCGGTGAAACAGGCATCGCAGAATCCACGATTACCATTGGAGACGGCACTGACCATACCTTCCAGCGACAGGTACCCCAGACTGTCCACTCCCAGAAATTCTTTAATTTCCTCAATATTTTTGTTGGCGGCAATGAGTTCCTCTTTTGTGGGGAAATCCATTCCATAATAACACGGCGAAATAATGGGGGGAGAACTAACGCGCACATGCACTTCTTTAGCTCCGGCTCGACGTAACATTTTGGTAAGCTGTTTCAGGGTAGTTCCCCGCACGATGGAATCTTCCACAACCACCACCCGTCGGCCCCGTAGCACGCCTTCCACAGGATTAAACTTGACCCGCACCTTAAAATCACG
>CAZMEG010000140.1:0-7865 GCA_964565205.1 uncultured Cytophagia bacterium | reverse complement strand
TTTCTAAAAGCCGCTTCGATTAAACGGTCCGGTTCCTCTTCTGGAAATTTTGTGAGATACTCGTTATAATAAAATATAGCATTTTCATAATTGCCCAGATTATCATAACATTTAGCCGCGCTATAAACACTTTTAGGAGCAAATTTAGACGAAGGGTTATGGTGATATAAATTCACATAATTCGTGGCTGCTCGAAGCCAGTCATTCAATTCCTCGGCCAGTACCCCGGCTTTAAATAAAGCCTCATCAATTAATTTAGATTGGGGAAAACGTTTGGCTAACTTTTCATAAATGCCGATGGCCTGCTCTTTTTCACCCACTTTTTCATATTGTAAGGCGGCCTCGAAAAGAGCTCTTTCGGCAATGGCAGGGTCTGGGGACAGCCCGGCAATTTTTTCAAATTCTCGGGCCGCTTTTAAATGCTCTCCACTTTCGATAAAATGCTCTGCCACCTTGAATTTGGACGAAGCAATCATTTTTTGGGCTTTCACAACATATCGACTCGAATCGGGGAAGGTATCTGAAAGCTTCTTAAACCATTTTTCGGCTTCCTCATAATTACCGAGTTTAAAGGCACTCTGCGCTACCATGGTATAGGCCTGCGGTAAATGTCCGTCAGCTCCACCTCGATTGATCACGGCAAGATAGGCCTGCTGGGCCAGATCATAGCGCTCGATTTTGTACAGGGTTTCTGCAAATTTCATGACGACTTCGGGAACCTTATCACTGTTCGGAAATAGTGAAACAAAATCATTGCATGCCTGTAAAAATTTAGCCTGTAGCCCATTGGGCACCTGGATGGTATCCGCAGACGTACTGGTAAGGCCTAAAAAATTGTTTAATATGAATTGAGATGGTTCAGAACTTTGACCTTTTTGCAGGAGTTGATCATACGCAAGAATACGATGATAAGCTGCCGTCTCCCGAAACTCTGAATCTGGATAATTGGTTATGAGTTCATAATAAGTATCTGCAGCCTCTTCATATTTTTCCACCTCGTAGAGAGCTTCGGCCAGGTAAAATAATATTTTGCTTCTATTCTTTGAATTAGGAAATTTTTGTAAAAAGTCGCGATAGCGATTAATGGCTAATTGATATTGTAACTGAGATTTGGTTTCCTGAGCTTTTGCAAGAGCATCCGTACCCAGAGTATATAAAAATTCTTCGAGGGTTTCGAGAACTTCATTTTTTATTTCAGGGTTTTGTACTTTTGTAAGCCAGGGGCTACCGGGACCATAGGAGGTCACCAGTTGTGCTCGAATTCGGTCAGCACTTTCTCGATCCCCGGCCAATTCATAATTTTCAACTATTTTTTTCTGGATTTCAGCTACATTAACATCATAGGGATAAAAATCCAGCAGAATCTTTAAAGTTTCAATCGCCTTGACGTAAAAATTTCTGCGTTGATATATATCAGCCAGTTTAAAAAGTATCTCTTTAGTATACTCTTTATCTTTACGTTCACGAAAGAATTGTCGAGCCTTTTCCGGTCCACCATATTCGGCAAAACAAATGGCTACATATTCAATGGCTTCGCTACGCAGATCAGCATTGGTCTTACCAAGAAATTCTTTATCAGCATTTTCCACTAAATTTATGTCTTCGATTAAATAAATTAAAGTACTGATGGCTTCCGTATATCTTTCCAGATTGTAATAGGACCAGCCCAGCTTATAGAGGGCCATATTAAAGTAAGGACTATCCCATTTTTTCAGTAAATAGCTATAATAATCGATGGCTTTTTCAAAATAACGTAAATCGAAATAATATTCTCCCAATCGAAAATAAGCCTCTTCCAGATATTCGCTATCTCTGCTTTCATTAATTAATTTCTGAAAGTATTCTTTAGCCTTATCTTTTTGATCTTCTTCTAAATAACATATGGCAATCCGGTAGAGAACTTTATCTTTGAAAGGCACGTTCGGGTATTTTTCCAGAAGTTTTTGACACATCTGGATGGCATCGCTCAAATCTATCTTGGGGAGAGAAGGTTCCTCGCCGATTAAACCTGCGTCATACTTTTGCAACTGGTCTTCATACAAATTCATTTGCTGCTGATATCGAACAGCTGCTTTTTTTACATACAATTCAGATAATTGAAACATAACATTGGGAGCAAAATCGCTATCAGGATATTTGGCCAGCAAAGACTCTGATTGTGCAATGGCTCGCTCCAAAACGCTCAATTTTTTAATATCCAGCGTAGGAAAATCCTGGGCGACTATATTACTCCACTGGAATAAAAATAAAATAATCGCCAGCCAGATTTTTGTATTAGTTTGACACCTCATCTCAAGGGCTCCCTAACCGGAATTTAAACATTTCTACTGTTCGGACAATCCTTTAAGAAAAATTGCGCGAGTTTTGCCATATTCTGCATAGGCCCGCCAGTCTTTTTGCATTTCTTTTTTTTCAAGATAGTCTTTTAAATCTTTAATGGCTTTTGTTACTCCCAAAAACAATTGGCGCTCTTTGATCAAATTTTTCAGTAAACTTTCTCTCTGTTTCTGGATGCGTTCTTTTTCTTTTTTAATCTCTTCGGGCACATTATCTGTTTGCTCTATGTGCACAGTCTCCATCAGCTTGGTCTCCAGCAACAGAAGGTCTGTTTTTAACTGCTCAATTTGTTGTTCTTCTTTATTAAGCTCAGCACGAATGATTTTAACTCTTTGAGCAAAATGGTTCGCTACTGGATGTTTATTAATAATTTCATCAAAGGCTTTAATAGCATACTGGAAATATCCTAATTTCAAGTAACACTCTCCTATAACAAAATAAGCTTCATCCTTATTCAAATTGTTCGGGTAATCGTTAATTAATTTATTTAAGGCAACTAACGCTTTCCGGTAATTTTGCGCTTTGTAAGCTGACCATCCTATAGCTAATAAAACATCCGGATAATCGTAAAATGTAGGTGAAATCGCTTCTAAATATTTTAAGGCTTGCTCGTAGTTTGTCAATTCATAAAATATATATCCCAAAGTCAACCGAGCGTTATCGATGACCTCAAATTGTTCCTGGTTTATGACTGGAAGTGTAGTAATTTTTTGAAATGTTTTGATGGATTCCCGTATGCTTTTTTTTTTAATTGAGCCAGCCCCATGGTATACAATGCAAACGGGTAAAATTCACTTCGTGAACTCACTTGCTGTAAAATTTTAGGTACAATAGAAAAATTTCCCAAATGATAATAGGATTGACCCGCATAATAACGTGATTCTGAAATGATCTCATAATTGGAATAATGCGCTTCCAGGGCTTTGTAAAATTTTAAGCTCTGTGTGTAATCTCCTTTTTGATAATAAATTTTTTGTAATCCCAGAAGAGCGTTTGGTAGATACCGGGTGCTTGGAATATTTTTTAGTAAATATCTGTAAAGTCGATCGGCTCCCTGGTACATTTCTAATTCATACAGGCAATTGCCGAGATAGAATAAAACCCCATCGATTTTGGAGAACTGAGGATAATAATCTAAAATAACTACTAAATCAAGCGTACATTTCCAGTACATTTCTTTCTGGTAGTTCTCCAGGGCTTTATTGAAAATACTGGTGGCAGCCCTTTCCATAACTCCGTGTTTTTCTTGATTACCCGGTAGGCCTTTCCCATTTGCCCGGACTCCCCCAACCAATATCCCCCCCAATAGTAACAAAACAATGCTATATTTAAAAAGACCGGTCATAGTTTTTTACAAATTTTTGGGTTTTTTATCATCCTCTTCGAGTTTCTTTTTTATTTCCTCTAAAGCTTCGCGGGTGCGTTTACGCTTCTCCCGAACTTCCTCCACATCAATTGAACCTGGTTCGTGCTTTTTAGATTTTTTAGCAAAGCTCGTTTTAGGTTGTGGTAAAAACTGGTAACTAACTCCGGCAATCACTTTCCAGTCGGCATATTCATGTAGTGGAAAAGAGTATGTGGCTAAATCTTGACTCAATCCAATATCCACAGCTAAATCTAAAACAAAATTAAAAGGACCGACGAATTCAATTCCAGGAGTGATACGCATGGAATTGTTTCTGAAGTTTATATTATTCACGTTATAAAAAATTTCTCCTGTGTACTCGGTGTAAAAAATTACAGAACGGATGGGCAATTTGAAGCCAAAACCGAGAAGTAACTGGTCGGTCAATTCACCCCCAAAGAGAGTAGTAATATTATGGTCCACATAACCAATGTTTAGATGCGCTTTTAATGGAAACAGGGGAAACGAGTTGGTCATATCCACAGTAAGGATACCCATGAGACCCCAACTGACTTTGTCCGAGGTAAAAGGTTCAAACAAAACGTTGGTTTCCTGGGCTGTTGGAAAGATAAAAAAACCCCGGACTGCGGTTTTGAAACCTCCTGTGTAAAATGGTAAGGCTAACTTAAAGCCAACCTGGGTATTTCCCGGGGGACCCCAGACATGCTTTTGATCATCTTGATAAGCCACAATTTGTCCGGTTAACTCTAATTTTGGCGAAATTCCGTAAGTTAAACCGATTTTAAAGGAATAATCCTTTGTTAAAAACGGCCCCTGATTTTCATTTGTTACAAAAAAAGAGAAATTTGAATGAATATTAAAACTGCCAGGCTGGACTGTTTCAGCGGAAAACACTCGCATCAAACCCCGGCCACCAAATACCGTGGTTTGTGCAAAATTGATTAATGGGTAAAAAAGTAGGACTCCTGTTAAGATATTATAGCTTAATAATTTCTTCATATATTAATCACAGATTTAAACAAAATTTTGCGTTCTCACTATAAATGAATGTTTCCAATTTATATGATTAAAACCTCAATTGCAAGTACTTTTAAATCAAATAAATCATTTTTACTATACTACCAATCTTCGTGAAATGCGTGTTATATTTCGTTAAATTATTTAAACATTTTTTATTTAAAAGTAAGGATTTATACGCCTTTCTACGAAGCTGGCTAGTGAATAAATCGCAAAAGCCACTACGATACCACCAATTGGATCTAAAACATAATGGTACTGTAAAAACACCACGGAAATCGTAAGGCAAAAAATTAAAGGGCTCAGGAACCAGCCCAATCGGGGTTTATATTTTATCATGAAAAATAAGATGATCCACACAGCCGCTACATGTGAACTGGGAAACGCCGCACCGGATATGTGAGCCTGTGCCTGAATGATTCTAACAAATTTAGTAAAAAACCCGTAATCCAGATGTTGGAGCTGCAAAAAAGGCAATGTTTCATGGGGACTTCTGGCTGTTAAAAAAGGATAGGACAGATAACACACATATAAAGTCAAGGATAAATGAAAAATAAATGATTGGAACAATTTTTTGTTTTTATTAAAATAAAAAATAATCCCGGCAATTGGAAATAAGATATAATAAATCCAGTAAGAAAAGGACATGAACTCCACAAGCCAGGGCTGATAATATTTACGTAACCAGATGGCTGGATAGGTGCCAAATAACCAGTAATCGAACCTGAGCAACCACGGTTCTAACCAGAACGGGAAAATGCTGTTCATCATGTAATTGATTTCTTTAAAGAAAAATGTATATAAGAGCACAGGATACCAATCCCGCAAAAATTTTAATATTTTGCTATTCGTAGAATGAGCAAATTTTATGAAATAATATAAAATAAAAATAAACAGGAAATGACCGGGCACAAGTAAATACCAGTCGGGGACACCGCGGTGAAAAAAACACAAAATAATAGCAACAGCGGTTAAATAAATAAATGTTGCCAAATCAACGGGACGCAGGGAAGAAAATTTTGTACTCTTAGAGATCGGGGGTTTTGAGGTTATCTCTTTTATTTCAATTTCCGTGGCGTTATTAAGTGTCATAAACCAATTCAATATGTAAGATTGCTTTGCTGTGAATTATTAACTGAACGAACCAACTTACTATATAAAGAACAGGTGGGAATATAAAAAAATACCACTATAAAAAGCAAGGTAATTTGCAATTTTTTCATTAAGCTAATAAAGTGTTTTTGTTTGATTTTTATATTTTACTTTAATAATTTTAAGAAGATTTAACAGCCATAATAAATTAGATGGAACAGATTTTTCAAGTATTTTTAATTGCTTTCCTTGTTTTCGTAAACGGTTTTTTTGTAGCCGCTGAGTTTGCTATTGTTAAAATCCGACCATCTAAAATTGATCAACTGGTAAGTGAAGGTTACATAAGAGCCCGGGTTGCCAGAAAAATCCTGAACAATCTTGATGCTTACCTGTCAGCCTGTCAGGTAGGGATTACCTTTGCCAGTCTTGGTCTGGGCTGGGTGGGTGAACCATTTGTGGCCGATCAATTAGAGCCTTTTTTCAAGTTCATGGGAATCGAATCGGAGGCTTTATTAAACAGTCTGGCCTTTGGTATCGCCTTCGGTTTGATCACCTATTTACACATCGTTGTAGGGGAAATGGCCCCTAAATCTTTATCCATCCGATTAGCGGAAAAGACTACCCTGTGGGTAGCCATTCCCCTTCATCTGTTTTATAAAATTTTTATCCCCTTTATTTATGTTTTGAACGAATCGGCTTTATTTATTTTGAAAACCTTTGGTATCTCTAAAGAAACAGAAGTGGATTTACCCCGGTCTCAGGAGGAATTAAAGCATCTGTTGCTCCATCTTTCTAAAATAGGTCAATTAACCCGTCGCGAGGCCGAGATCATGGAAAATGTACTGGCCTTGCGCCATAAGACCGCCAAACAGATTATGATCCCGCGAACCGCGGTGGCTTATCTTTCGACTACCAATACTTTTACCGAAAATCTGCGAATTATTGAAGAGAATCAACACACTCGTTACCCTTTATGTGAAGGTGACCTGGATCATGTTCTTGGAATGGTTCACGTTAAAGATATCTTTACAGCCACCATCGAAGGGAAAAAAGGCGTGCGTATGATCGATTTAAAACGCGATGTTCTGTTTTATCCTGAAACCATTGATCTGGAAACTTTATTCAAAGAATTTCAACGTACCAAGCTCCATATGGCCGTTTTAATCGATGAATACGGGGGAACCACCGGGATCGTCACCCTGGAAGATGTCCTTGAAGAACTGGTGGGGGAAATCTATGACGAATTTGATAAACCCACCACTTACATTCGTCAGGTAGGTAAAAAGGAATATCTGCTTGACGGTATGTGTCCGGTAAGGCTGTGTGAGGAAAAACTCAACGTACACTTTCCCGAATTTGATGTGGAGACGGTGGGCGGGCTGGTATTCAATATGGTAGGACGCATTCCGGAGCCCGGACAAAAAGTTAAGTTTGACCAGGGCACCTTTATCGTGGAAGCCATCGATCGACAGCGTATTGCTAAAATTCGGATGATCATTGAAAATAACCGAAACGAACACCTTAACTCGGGAGACAATAATGAATGACAAAATTTTTTATACCTGCACTTCGTTGAATGGATTTCAGATGATCGGGGTGGCAGTGAATCATCTGGGATTATGCAGTATCTCTTTGTCTTTACCTTCCAGGGAGAGTTTTTTGCAATTTTTAAAAAACAAATTTCCGGATTTACAATTAATTGAAGATTCGCAATCTACCACCTCCGTACTTAACCAGCTTTATGAGTATTTTAATGGAAAACGACAAAAATTTGAAATACCCATCAACTGGCAGGTCATCAGTTCTTCATTTCAAAAATTAGTTTTAGAGGAAACGGCCCGCATCCCTTTTGGCCAGGTTTTGACTTACGGGCAATTGGCTATGCGCATAGGTAAACCGAAAGCAGTACGGGCCGTAGGCGGCGCCCTGGGACGCAATCCATTTCCCATCGTGGTGCCCTGCCATCGGGTGGTGGCAGCCAATGGTTCACTTGGGGGTTTTACCGGCGGACTGGATTTGAAAAAGCATTTATTATCCATTGAAAATGTGACGC
>CAZMEG010000139.1:0-7876 GCA_964565205.1 uncultured Cytophagia bacterium | reverse complement strand
GTCGTGGTCATTGACTTCTGGGCTACCTGGTGTAAGCCTTGCATAACAGAAATTCCAGAATACAATAAATTATATGAAAAATTCAAAGATAAAAATTTTGCCTTTTTAGGGATCGCTATGGATTCGGGAGATGCTGAGGATGTTAAAAATTTTGCCAAGATCCATAACATTAAGTATCCGATTTATCTGGGGACTGCGAGAGCAAGCATGAGTTTTGGTACGATAACCGCATTACCAACCACCTTTGTCCTCGATCAAAATTTTAATATTCAGAAAAAATATGTTGGGGCTACACCGGGGAAAATAAAAAACATTGAAACACTGGTCGAAAAACTTTTAAAATCTCAATAATAATTAGAAAAATTTAATTCATAGGCGTCTCCGCCGAGAACTAACAGGTATTAATTTATTGTACAGAGCTCGGCGAGACGCCTGCGCGCTAGACTTTTTGGAAAGTCTCTGAGGGTTTGCAGTTATTTTACTTCCCAGGTGTCACCCGATTCCAGTAAAGCCTGAAGATCGGGTTCGCCAAACTTTTCTTTAGCCTTTTTAATTTGATCCCGGGTAGCTTCTTCATAACAAAAATCATCGACAGCACGAAATACACCCACAGGCATAGGCAATCCCGAACCATCGGTAATCTGACTGAGAATGAAGGCCAGGGTCGCGTCTTTTTCATCGTGAATCACCAGGTCCTGTTCACTGTATTTACCGTTTTCCAGTAAAACCACTTCCAATTTGTGGCCATTTAGACGCAGCCCCTTGTTTTTCTGAGCCCCAAAAATGAGGGGTTTACCATGTTCAAGAAAGACCACATTCTCGGGCTTCGATTCTTTTTCGGTATATTTAAAGAAAGCCCCATCATTAAATATATTGCAATTCTGGAAGACCTCCACAAAGGAGGTGCCTTTGTGTTCCACGGCCCTTTTTAAAATCATCTGCATATGTTGCGGGTCACGATCCATGGTACGAGCCACAAAAGTTGCTCCGGCACCCAAAGCCACAGAAATTGGATTAAAAGGATGATCCACCACACCAAACGGAGATGATCGGGTTATCTTGCCAAATTCTGAAGTTGGTGAATACTGACCTTTGGTTAATCCATAGATTCGGTTGTTAAATAAAACGATGTTTACATCCAGATTACGACGCATAATGTGGATGAAGTGATTGCCGCCAATACTCAAACCGTCGCCGTCTCCGGTCATGACCCAAACACATAATTCAGGATTGATCACCTTAATTCCCGTAGCAATAGCCGGGGCCCGCCCGTGGATGCCATGGAATCCATAAGTATTCATATAATAAGGAAAGCGGCTGGAACAACCAATGCCGGAAACAAATACGTATTTTTCCTTAGGAATATCCAGATCGGGTAACGTTCTCTGGGTTTGCGCCAAAATGGAATAATCCCCGCAACCAGGGCACCAGCGCACTTCCTGATCTGATTCAAAATCTTTTTTAGTTAATTTTAAAGCTGGTCCATTGGGAGAAACAGTTTTTTCTTCTACACTCATGATTACGCTCCTAAAATTTCGTCAATTTTTTCTTCAATTTCTGAAGCAAAGAATGGTAAACCCTGAACTTTTGTTAAACTAATCACAGGCACCAGATAGTGGGCTTTTAAAATCATTGCCAGTTGCCCCATATTGACTTCTGGCACCAGTATTTTTTTGAAATTCTTAAAAATATCCCCTAAATCATTGGGCAGAGGATTTAAATAGCGCAAGTGAATTCGAGACACCGATTTACCTTCTCTTTGCTTATTTTCTACTGCTGTTTTTATGGCGCCATGGGTACTACCCCAGCCAACTACCAGCAGATCCCCTTTTTTGTCTCCTTCGATTTCTGTTGGTGGAATCTCCTCAGCAATTCTTTTAATTTTTTCGGCGCGCATTTTTACCATATATTCATGATTTCGCGGATCATAACTTACGTTACCGGTGACAGCCTCCTTTTCCAGGCCACCAATTCGGTGTTCAAGTCCAGGGGTGCCAGGAATCGCCCAGGGTCTTGCCAGGGTAGTCTCATCACGCAGATAAGGGGCGAAACTTTCCGGGTCTTTGGCAAATTTAACCGGAATTTCAGGTAGTTCTGATACTTTGGGTACCCGCCAGGGCTCAGCACCATTGGCCAGATAGCCATCGGACAGCACGATGACGGGGGTCATATATTTAATTGCGATTCGGCAGGCTTCGTAAGCCGTTTCAAAGCAATCGGAAGGTCGGGAAGCCGCTAAAATGGCCACCGGGGCTTCCCCATGACGGCCAAACATGGCTTGAAACAGGTCGGCCTGTTCGGTTTTAGTCGGCATACCTGTACTGGGACCTGCTCGTTGAATATCGACCACAACCAGGGGTAGTTCTACCATTACCGCCAGACCTATGGCTTCTGTTTTTAACGCCATGCCGGGACCACTGGTGGCCGTCACCCCTAAACCACCGGCATACGAAGCACCAATAGATGCGCAAACGGCGGCAATTTCATCTTCGGCTTGAAAGGTGATTACGCCAAAATGCTTGTACTTTGCCAGTTCGTGTAAAACATCACTGGCCGGGGTAATGGGGTAACTGCCATAGAATAGCTGTAAACCGGATTTTTGAGAGGCGGCAATAAAGCCAAGAGCCAGGCCCACATTTCCACTAACATTGCGATATTTCCCCGGAGGCAGTTTGGCCGGTTTAACTTCATATTGGGTAGCAAATTGTTCGGTAGCTTCGCAATAAGCATAACCTGCCTTCAGAGCCCTTATATTTGCCTCGATTAATTCCGGTTTGCCAGCAAACTTGTTCTTGATAAAATTGATAGCATGATCCATCGGACGATTGTAGAGCCAGAACACCATCCCCAAAGCAAAGAAATTTTTACACCGATCCATAACCTTGGTGGAGAGGTTCAACTCTCTGAGGGCTCTGCGGGTTAAAGTAGTAATATTCACCGCATAGAGTTGAAACTTGTCCAGAGAACCATCTTCCAGGGGATTGGATTCATAGCGAGCCAGTTGTAAATTTCTTTCGTTAAAAGCATCCGTATTCACAATTAAAATGCCGTTGGGCTTCAAATTCTCCACGTTCATCTTCAGTGCGGCTGGATTCATCGCAATCAAGGCATCATACTTCTCGCCAGGAGTATGAATATCAAAACTGCTAATATGAATCTGATAACCACTGACCCCCGGCAAAGTACCAGCAGGGGCGCGGATTTCGGCAGGGAAATCCGGCAAAACCCCGATGTCATTTCCTACGATTACCGAGGTATTGGCCATTTCGCTGCCTACCAGTTGCATACCATCACCAGAATCTCCAGCAAATCGTATGGTGACCTCAGGTACAGGTTGAACTTTTTTGGACATAATTCCTACCACTCCATTATTTAATTAATTTTAGTAGTTAAATTTGTTTACCTTTTAATTTACCATAAAATAAAATGAACATCAAAATCATTAAAAAAGAGATACTGCCTTTCATCATCCCTACTCATTTATGCTTTAAATCTGGTTTTGTTCCAATCATCCTCCTTCTCGATCCCGGGTGCCCACCCGAATGGGATGGGGAGGTAAATTTAATACATCTTCCGGAAAAAATTCAACCATGTAAGCTACTATATCTTTTATGGAAACCACCGCTTCAGGTTGATTCTTTTCATTAACCACAGGTACATGTCGATACCCGCCTCCATGCATCAACTCCAGCGCCTGTAAAATGGTGTCATCCATTTTCAATACCTTTGGATTGGGTGTCATGAAATTATCCACGGGCATGGAATAATCCTTAACTTCATCTACCACTTTCATAATCACGTCGCGCTCGGTGAAAATGCCCTTAAGTATTCCATTTTCCACTACCAAAACACAGCCAATATGATTCTCCACCAGGCACTGAATAACCTCATCTAAAGAGGTGCCAGTTTCTACCACAATAGGTTCCTTTAAGTTCAGGGTCTTTAAAGGAACTTCAAAGGCTTCCCCCTTCAGTTGGATGACCCTTTCCTGCATGAGCTCTTCCATATTTTTGAGCTCATCAGCAAAATATTCAGGTTCTGCAAAATTCATAATTAATCCTTCAATTGGTTTGTTTTAAATGTTTAATCAGGTAGGATATGATATCTTTTATGGAGATGATCCCCCGGGGTTTACCTTCAAGATCTAATAGAGGGATGTGACGAAATCCACCCACATGCATACGATTCAAAGCAAAGGCAATTTCGTCATCATAAAATAAATATTCAGGGTCTGGCGTCATGACTTCCTTCACAGGGGTATTTTCAGTATCCAACTTTTTATTTACCACGCGCGTCAGGACATCTCTTTCAGAGAAAATCCCCTGCAATTTATTCTGACCGTCTACCACACAAACGCATCCAATATGGTGGTCTTTCATGGTCTTAATAACTTCTTTTAATTTTTCTTCCTGATTGACACAAATAGGAGTGGGTGGGTTGAGTGAATGAATGGGGGCGCGTAATTTTTCTGAGTCCATTTTTTAGAACTCCTGTCTTAATTTTTTGACAAATATAGTTATCTTTCCACAAAAAAGCAATAAAACTTTAATTTTTGACAAAAAATTGGCAAATTTTGTGAAGTCGTAATGAAACGGGGTTAAAAATCCGCTCCAATGGAAAAGAGATGTTGCGGTTTTGAAGTACCGGTAAGGTCTGTGCGCCAGGCAATATCATATTTTAATAAAAATATACCAAGGTTAATGCGCGTTCCCCAGCCAAAAGACATCAGTACATCATCTAATTTTAATTTTCCGGTTTCCGTTTTGGTGAAAAAATTAAGGCTTCCATCCCAGGCGCTGCCCATATCGAGAAATACGACTCCGCGAATATTTGAAAAACGTAATGGTAATGGCAAATTCATGATAAAATAGTTAATAAATGGAAACCTGAATTCGATGTTTGTCAGAAAAAATTTGGAACCCACTTTTTCATAATAATCAAAGCCCCGTAACGGAGTCACGAAATTGGAAAAATAGATATCATTTAATTCTAATTGCACATCGTCACGAAAATCCAGATTAATCCAATTTCTGAGTCCGCCTAAAAAGAACTTTTGGGCATGACGCCCCTCACTCAATCCACCCGCTAAACGAAAGGCCAGAGTATATTTTTTTGAGAAATTAAAATAGGTTCGGTAGTCCATTTGATAGATGCGAAAATCGAGACCATGAGCCCCTAAGTCAGGACTGAACTGGAGGCTAAAATTGTACCGGGTTCCAGCACGGGGTCCCGTTCTTCCCCAGAGTACATTATCTTTTACATACGAAATTTTACTCACCAGCACATGGACGGATTGATTGGAGAGGCTGGCATCCACATCTTTTAAATCCAGGAGTCCCTGCCGGGTTATGTTAAAAAAAGAAAGGGTAAAATCTAACCGATGATATCGGTCAAATGGACGTGAAAGCAAAAAATTTAAACCGTAGTTTCGATCTCGAACCAGAAATCGCCCCTGACTGAAAAACAGATAGGTGTTTTGAAAAACTCCCACCCCATAATCGGTTCGATTGGGTAGATAAAAATAACTGAGGGCAAAATCACTGTTTTTAAAATCAATAAATATATCCGTAGTAATGTTGATTCGATGTTTGCCCATTAAATCGCTAAAGGAAATAAGAGAGGCTCCCTGAAATCCAAAAAATGGGTCGTAACCCGCCCCTCCGGTGATAATATCCGGGGAAAATTTGGTTTTATATTTTTTTATTTTATAGTGCCCGGTAAAGTCTTTGTACTGGCTGGGGTCATTAAAAAATTTAGAACTGTAATTTGCTTCATCGGTAATTTTACCTTTTTTAAAATTCTCATCAAAAACAAAATTGCGAAATTGCTCCCGGGTTTCAACTTCTTTTTCCAGGGCTTTTTCTTCGGCATCGAGTTTTCTATTTTTCCCAGTTGATTGCGAGGTAACTATGTCTTCGTGCGCTTTTAGCTTCTTAATGAAATTTGTTTCGACGATTTTAATTTCTCCCGGTTTAATCTTCAGGGGATTTTTCATCAAGTAGATATCAAACCCTCCCTGGTAAAAGGCCGTGAATAGCAAACGTTCGCCTTCCCAGGATAAATGATCGATGCCGGTAAGTACATTGGTAATTGGATAAGCCTTGTTTAAGGGTTGAAACCCATCCGACTCTATCTGCGTACTATCTTCTCCATTCACAAACCCTATGGAGGCAAAAACCGGACTTTGTTTGGTTGCTGGTGTAAGATCCTGAATATAAATATTAAAAATACCCTGGCGATCGGAAACGTACGCCAGTTTTGTGCCATCGGGTGCCCACACCGGGGATTTTTCGTTGGCGCTGGTTTTAGTGATACGGGTAATTTTTTTGCTGTTTACATCCACAATATAGACGTCGTACTGGTGATAATTTACATTTTGAATTTTAAAATCTACTGCCAGAGATTCAGGATGCACAAATTTAGTTCGATCGGAGATAAAGACAATCTTTTTGCCATCCGGGGACCAGCGTGGCTCCAGATCACTGAAAACATCATTAGTGATTTTTTTTAGATTTTGATCCTGAAGATTGTACACGTAAAGGTCGGCATATCCATTTTTAGTGCCCACAAATGTGATCTCCTGGCCATCCGGGGACCAGTCCGGGGAGTACAGGCCATCCAGATTAAATTTGTAACTTTTGACAATTTTTCGTTTACGCACGTTCACGATATGCAGAGCGTCCTGTTCTCTACTTTTGGCAGCAAAAGCAATGCGTTCGCCCTGCGGATCCCAGGTGATACCCGGCCTGAGCCAGTGCAATTCCTCCAGCATACTCGATTTTTGTCCGCTAACCAGCTTGGAGAGGAGATTGCCATCGATGGCCGAGACCAGATAAATATCAAAAAAACCCGATTTGTCCGAAAGATAAGCGATCTTGTCTCCCTGCGGAGAAAGCTCTCCACTGGTGTTGATGAAATTGCCATCTTTCTTATGAAAAGTAATTTGTTTGGCAAAATCCGAAGGTTCCTGACGATCGGCAAAATCGGGCCAGTAATTTTTTTTCAAATATTTGTGCCATTGCTCGCTTAACTCCCGGCTACTGATGCCAATACTCTGTTTGATGCCCCGTTCTACACTTTTGCTGAATCTTATTTTGCTCAGTAACTCCCCGACTTTTTGTTTTCCATATTTATCCGCAATATAATTAAGCACCGACTGACCACCTTTGTAAGCCAGAAAAGCATAAAGAAAATTGATGGGGGGAAGATAGCCGTTGATTACCGCATCGCGAATGAACATATCCGATTCGGTGTCCCAGCCACGGGATTCATACTCGGCCAATCCTTCAATAAACCAGAGAGGAATTTGCGCCCGGGCAATCCCGGCCACAATCGATTGGGCGCGGGTGCCAAAGATCATCTGTAACATTACAGCATGGGTCAATTCATGATGCGTTACATGCCGTAACTGTTCATAAGACCCCTCATAAGGAATGACCACGCGGTTTTTGAAAAATTCGGTGAAGCCCCCCACCGATTCTTCAGGTGGGCCAAGACTTAAAGTCGTTTGACCAAAATCGTTATGGGATTTGTAAAGAATAATTACGATGCGATCCCGTAAATCGTAAGTCCAGTCTCTGGAAATTTCCACGTAAGCAGACTCGGCCACATCAGCTACAAATTCTGCAACTCGCTCCGCTCCAGGATAAAAGTAAATATCAAAATGTGGAGACTGGATGTAATGCCAGTTGAAATGGGTGTATTGTACATTGTTTTTGCCAAAAAGTTGAGCAGAAACATTTTCAACATGAGTGAAGGCAAAGATTAAGAGGAAAATATACCTTAATTTAGAAATCATTATAAGCCTCGATATAAAACACATGAAGTGTTATAATGTTCGACTTATTTAAAATTAAACTTAATCTCCAATTGAAAT
>CAZMEG010000138.1:0-7882 GCA_964565205.1 uncultured Cytophagia bacterium | reverse complement strand
CCACCAAAATGTCGATCGTATTCGTAATCCGGTAAGCGCAGACTCAGATAACGGTGTAATGCGAGAGTGTAAATATGATACTGTAAGATGTAAAGATTTTCTACCATAGCTGTTTCCATTGCTTCACGACTGTAATCGCTTACCTCCGGGCCAAGATAATTAGTTTTCCAGTCCACGATGTAATATTTATCTTTATGCTGAAACACCAGGTCGATATACCCTTTCATGAAACCATGAAAAGATGCAAAATTAACCTTTTCCAGTTGACCGGGGAAATCAGACGGAATTTCAATTCCGGCATAATGAGCAAATATATCTTTTAACGCTCTGGCTTCCAGGCGATGAATGGGAAAATAAAATTCAAGTTCATTTAGGCGTTTTTCCATAGGAATTTGTTTTAAATCAAAACTTTCTTTGTTCTTATTTAATCGAGCGGACAAAACTTTCACAACCATGGACCGTACCGCAGACAGCCAGTTGTTTTCGAATCCAAATTCGTGTAATTTTCTCGAAATAATTTCTTCAAAATCCTCAGCCGTACCGAGAAAATCGATACTTTGCAGGAGGCTGTGTATAAATGTGCCGGCTCTGGCCCCCCTGGGGAAGTGTAAAATACTTGAATAATCTGTCTCCTCAGAAATTACCTCTGAAGGTTTAGGAATAGTTGAAGGCTGAATGAATGCATCATAGTCGGCCAATTCTTCGTAATGCGGATAGCGAGCAATCAGCCCTGAATAACTGGCAATGCGCTGGGAAGTATCAATTTTAGCGGTAAACTGGCGACAATGGAGCTGCTCTGAAGCGGACTGGGATTTTTTCAAAGTGAATCGCTGGCGTGGTAGTTCCAGAATCTGAATAGTTGAGCCTGATTTCTCACTTAGTTGCCTAAGTTCTTCCTGCAAATCTCTGTCCTTCATGTGCTTCTTCAACGACTCAACAATATCCTGTTCATCTAATGGTTCGGGTGGATGAAGAATATAGGCCATGGCCGATTTATGATAATCTCTTGACAGATGCCCCCAGACCAGATAACAACGATGTTTCGCACGGGTCACGGCCACATAAAGTAAACGGACATCTTCAGCCAGTTGCTCATTACTGGCAAGTTTTTTGTAAAAATCTTTATCTTTACTTTTGTCGAGTTGAAGTGTAAAAATATGTTCGTTTGCCGGATCATGAAATTCCAGATAATCTTTATTTTTACTTACGTTCACTGTCGACCAGGAAAAAGGACAAAATACAATGGGAAATTCCAGACCCTTGCTGGTGTGGATGGTCAAAATTTTAACCGCCTTCTCATCACTTTCCAGACGTAATTGATGTTCTTGAGAGGGAAATCCGTGAGTATCTCGATGTTCGGCAAGCCATTTAACCAGACTCGTAGGACTCAATTTTTGTCTAATCTCTGCCTCGTGCAGGACTTCAGCAAGATGGAGCAAATTCGTGCAGCGTCGTTCTCCATTCGGGTATCGCATGAGACGTGGTAATATTTTTTCCTGTGTAAGCATCTGTTTAAACATTCGCATGAAGCCATGTTCACGCCATAAAGTATGATATTCCAAAAATTTGTCAAACCAGGCTTCCAGAGAGACTTCATTTTGAGTTAATTGAAAAATGTCACTGGCATTCTGACCTAATATATCGGTGGCCAGAGCAGCCAGCAACAGGGATTCGTCCTTTGGTTGCAATATGGCCATAAGAATTCTTTCCATTTCCATCGTTTCATCGGATTCAAAAAGACTCTCGGTAGTATACAGAACACTGTGCACATTCACTGCTCTAAGCGCTTCTTGCATAAAATTGGCTTCACGATGGCTGCGTACGAGAATAGCCATATCCTTTTCTTCTAATGGACGCCCCTCCAGTTTCGCTTTACCTTCTCTGCCCAATTGCAACAAACGCGCGATTTCTGAAGCTACGGCTTTGCTAATTAATGAATAGGCCTCATCTTTGTTTAGATAATGCGTGTCGGGTTTATTACTATCAACATATTGCCTGGCATCGATAAACCAGATTTTAAATGGGGGTGCCATTTCATCTTCAATATGAAACCCCTCCTGGTCTGAAACAGTCTTTTTCGCTGATTCGATGGGAATAAATGGAATTTCTTTGAAAATAAAAGGATTTTGCGATTTCTTAAAAATGCTATTCACTGCTTGAACCAGTTCTGGATCAGAGCGATAATTTTTTTTCAAGGTGTAGGCTTCCCTCATCTCCTTTTTTGCCCGAATATATGCAAAAATGTCTGCGGCACGAAATCCATAGATAGCCTGTTTGGGGTCCCCGATTAAAAACAGAGTGCAGTCAGGATGATCGAATATTCTTTTAAATATCTCATACTGGACCGGATCGGTGTCCTGAAATTCATCAATGAGGGCCGCCTTATATTTTTTACGAATCTGCCCGGCCAGATTAGAGTTATCCTGAACAAGTGCTGCATGGACTTTTAATAACAAATCATCAAAGTAATAAATATTTTTTTCGTGTTTTCTTTTGGCCAATTCATCCTTGACAAAAGTGAATGCCTGACGTTTCAGGGCTATGAGTTTTTGAACATACAAATCTTCCAGTTCAGTGCCCTGCTCATTGTGGGTTTTACATACCTGTATAAATGGGTGGTTAACATGGCAATTAGCGATTGATATTAAATCTTTTGGTACAGGTAAAAATGGACCCTGTTGGAGATATAATTCCAGGGTTTCCAATTTAGCATTAATATTTTTTATGCCACCATTTAACCCTTTAAATAATTTTTCAATTTCCGTTCGAGATGCCTGCCACATCTCCTGGAGTATCTGGTAACTATCCAGAAATTTATTTTCAGCCCCACGACAATCAGGCAATTCAATTTCTGGTAGAATCTGTAACTCGTGCAATCCCACTTTGCCAGATACCAGATTATAAAAATTTTGGGGACTGATTTTTTCCATGGAGTACTTAACAAACAAATCAGATTCATTATAAAGATGACGGCGCCAGAAATCTTCTACAATCTCCAGAAGTAATTCATTCTGTTCGATCACCAGTTCTACATCAAACAGTGCCTGGCTTTCGAAGGTAAAATCGTGCAAAACCCGATGACAGAAACCATGGATGGTGTAAATAGCCGCTTCATCAAAATTTTGAATGGCCCGCTCCAAACAATTTATTGCGTTTTTAAAACTATTTCTTTGTTTAAATGTCTTAATATATTCTGTTAAAAAGGCATCTTCGCAGTTTGCCCGTTCTGAATTCAAAAAGTTAAATTTGGCTCGAAGAAGAAGGTTACGGATTCGTTCTTTTAATTCGTTGGTGGCGGCTTCAGTAAAGGTGACGACAAGAATATCTCCTACATCAAATTCCTTCTCGACAAGCAGGCGTAGATAAAGCGCTGTGATGTTATAAGTCTTGCCGGTACCGGCACTGGCTTCGATTAAATTTTTACCGCTTAACGGACAGGTCAAAGGGTTAAATTCGAGAATTTTCATGTCCCAATTTCTTCACTATATTCAAAAATGGGTATAAAAATTTTTTTGGCCAGCCCTCGGAATTCTTCGTTTAATGGATTCTCTTCTTTACCAAATACCAGTCTGAGGTATGGATCTTCACCTTCTCCAGGCTGTCCTCCATTAAAATGAGACCCCTGCCAGGTGCGCAAAGCCACTTTATAAGCCGCTCTCACATCCTTTTTCTTTTTATTAGCAATTAACTTTTCCACATAATCTTTTGCAGAGTCCGGAAAAAATCGAATGGGTTCACACAAACCCTGCCAGTAAATCTCTAAAAGCGCACGCAGTTGATCTTTACTATCAGGGACAGGTTTAAAAATTATCCCGATCCATTCTCTTTTACCGTCGTTTTTTTTCTTCTTCAAACCACATAACAGAGTTTGATCGGGCAACTGTTCCATTTCTGGTAAATTGAAAACCAGGTGATAAATCCAGGCACGCAGGTAATCTTTTGCTTTAATTATGGTATAGCGGAAAAAAGGTAAATGACGTTCCCCTATCTGTTCTATTTTACCTGTCAGGCTAAAATCGTCCAGACGTACATCAATTTCTTGATTTATTGTTTGAAAAGCGCCTGCATTTTTTTTCACTTTTTTTACAAATTCTACAACTTCTTGAGAGAGATGTTCATAAAAGCAATCGCCGATGGCTCCATAAGGCAATTCACCCAGTGCATGCATCAGGGATTTAAATTTGGCTGGTTCTCTGTCCTGCATAAATTTTTTCATTAAAAATTCGGCCACTTTATATTCTTCCAGCCCCTTAAGAGCGAACAATTCCCTGTCTTCGACCAGCGTACTTGTTTGCTTGAGATAAATTCCAAGACGACGCTTTAACAGAAATTTAACCGGGTTTATGAAAAAACGATATAGATCGTCCAGAGAAATGTTTTTAAATTCCTCCTCGGGTTCCGGCAGTTTTTGATTAAAAAATGGCCCGGGTTCCGTTAGGGGCTGAATCAAAGTGCGGGCCGCTTCTAAATTCTCAGATGAATAACTGAACAAACGAGAATCGCCCTGAAAATATTTGGGACTGAAGGCCTGCAATCGATGTCTGGTGATTAAATGCTCTAAAAGGTCTTTGTCATCGGATAATTTAAAATTCGCTTGCAAATAATCCTGAAGTTCACTCACAACTACCGAAGGAGGTATCACTGAATTGTCTTTGATGCTCTGTCCCACATAACTGATATACAGGATTTCTCTTGCTGAAAGCAAAGCCTCAAGAAAGAGATAGCGGTCATCTTTACGGCGAGAACGATCGCCTCGTTTGGGATGCTTCGCTATGAGGTCAAAGCTCAGGGGTTTATGCTCTCTCGGATAGGTATCATGATTCATGCCTAACAGGCAAATTACTTTTGCTGGGATACTGCGCATGGGTAACATGGCGCAAAAAGTTACTCCACCGGTTAAAAACCCATGGGTATGGCTTTCTCTTTGCAACTCCATTTGTAAATAATATTTGATTACTGGCAGCTCAACAGGCTCATCAAATCTGGCAAGTTGTTGACAGTTTTCCATCTTTACAAACGTTTCACGCAGCACCTGAATTTGTGGCATGGTTTCATCATTACTATAAAAGAAAGTTTCCAGAATCTCGTTAAATAATTGTGCCCACTCTTGAAGTGACCTTGCCTTTGCAAATTGGTCCACTTTTTTGAAAAGATTACTGAGAAATTCCATGAACTGGCCAAGCACATAGGCCTGTTCGCCCTCTATATGAATATAAGGGGCGATTTCTCCCTGAAAAAGCTCCTCTTCAATCGGCAGGGCATATCCCAACAGTAACCGATCCAGACCCGCCTGCCAGGTATTTTGATTGTTAGGTGGAATATTCAACTGTTGCCGATCTTTTGCATCGCGGCCCCAGCGAATACGCGTTTTCTGAATCCAGTAGCGTATTAACGACAGATTCTCCTCAGAAATGTCAAATTTTTTCATCACGGCGGATGATTCCAGGATATTTAGAATCTCTGAGGCTGTAAAGCGACTCCTGTAGAGATTTAAGATGGCAAGAAAAGTCTCAAATATTTCATTCTCGTGTCCATAGGTGCGATCTGCAATGCTGAATGGAATTCGTTTGGGATCATCAGAAGGCAGATCAAACACGGCTTCTATATAGGGAGCGTACGGTTCAATTTCCGGCGTCATCACCAGGATATCAGCGGGCTTTAAATCAGGATGCTGTTCAAATAAATCCAGTAAAAAATCCTGTAAAACTTCCACTTCACGGCGAGGACTGTGACAGGAGTGGATTTGAATGCTACGATCCCCGGCTGAAATAATCCTGGGAGGTTCTCCGGACAAGCCATGATCACGCAGGTCTAAAATATCCGATTGTACAGAAGTAAGTAGCGTGGTCTGACCCGGTGATTTAAATCTTTCGTAAGGGACATAATTAAAACTTTCAACGATTTCAAAGAAATCTCTTCCCAATTCACCAAAGGAAGATAATAATTTGTTACCCCGGTCAAAATAAAACAATTCCAGGTTATGGTCCGATTTTTTCTTTTGATTAAATCGACGTAATTCCCACTCTGATGCCAGGGTTCCCCAGTATTCCTGGCACGGGTTCATGAGAAAAAGATTCACATCCCGATGTTGGGCCAGTGCATTAAACACCTGCATATGAAACTCTGGTAAAGTGGAAATGCCAAAAACGGCCACTCGCTCAGGTAAATGCTGTTCAGGTGGGTTTTTCATTAAAGTTTCAATCAATAACTTGCCCAGAGCAGCTCGATGATACTTGTGATAACCCTGCACTAATTTTCGCCATAATTGAGCCTGCCATTGTGCATCCTGACCACTTTCCCATTTAAAAATCATTTCCGGACGATAGAGCATATACTGGTCATAAAGGTCGGCAATGCGTAATGACAGTTGCAAAAGCTTTAAGTCACGGCTTGAATCAGATAAGTATCGCTTCAATTCATGAAACTCCTGGTGATCCAGCAGTTCGGGTAAATGTTTCATAATTCGCCAGGTAAGAATATCAGGTTCAAATAAGGTGGAGGCATTCAGGGAGAGTTGTTTTTCTTCTGCGGTGAAAATTTTTTCAACTATAAATTGCACAAAAGCGTTGGGAAATGGAAACCATGTGTTGGCACAAATTCCGTGCCTGGTAGCCAGTTGTAAGGAAAGCCAGCGCTCCATTCCTTTGCTTTGCACCACAATAATTTCTTTGGCCAGGGGGTCAGAAAGAGGTTCTTTAAGAATATGAGCCAGTTCATCGGCGAGGATTTCCAGACGGTTACTGGTAAAAACATTTAATGGCATAAAAAAGTAAATTCCAGGTTGCTTGGCTTTTTAAAAATTTAGGAATGTTTGAGAAAAAAGCAAATGGAAAATCAATTGGGATTGAAACTTTTGTTACAGCGAGAATGAACGGAGGCTCTCCAAAAGTCTACTTTGTGCATTTCGAGGGATTAATTAACACCAAGAATTTGACCTGCCAGTACGCCCAGACCACTGGCCACTAATCCAACAATAAATGTAAGGTAAGCCAGTCTAAGAAGAAAATATTTTTTTGTAGCCAGATATTTGCCCAGGATGTAAAGCTCTTTAATTTGAGCTTCATAGGTAAGATCTGGTTCGCCCATGATTTCGGCCATAGCCTGTTCGTACTGATCGTAATCAAGTTGAGAAAAATCACCAAAAAACAACAAATTAAAGGTTGGGGACTTAACGTTAATATTGCTATGGTTTTTATTTTTCAATGAAATTTTCGGCATAGCAGAATAGGCCGCTAATACAATAGTTAGCAAGCAGAAAATGATGAGAATGATAAAAGGTAAGCGGATATGAGCCTTTGTAAGTTGTGGAGCGGCTAAAGTAATCAAGACCGAAGACATGGTGAGAAGCATATTGGCTTTTACATCAGCCATGGAGCTCAACTGAACATGATGCATGCGCGTCTGACGCAGCATTTCATCGATATACGATCCGCTTTTCTTTAGATTCATGACATCTCTCCAATGTATCTAAATCTATTTAATTCATGCGTAAAAATGGAGAGATTTGGATTATTTTAAGACCCTGAAATTGAAATATCTAATGAGTGGAATGTAGAGGGGCTCTTTTATATTTTGTTTTAGAATCGCTGATATTGAATCAGGCATTTACTCAGGTAATGGACTGGTTACCACTTTACTCCATCCCTCTGGCTGGGGTGTCCAGGTGCGGGTCATGACATCACTTAAAGTATAAGACAAAAGAATAATTAACCAGAAAATTCCCGCAATGGCAAAAACCCTGGTCAAACGGCTGCTATATTTTACATGCATAAAAAACAGTACTACAAGAGTAGCTTTTATTACAGCAATAGTAAGGGCTACCACATTATTTAAAAATCCTAAATCAAAAAAGGCAACCCAAACAGTTAAAGCCGTAAAGAAT
>CAZMEG010000137.1:0-7888 GCA_964565205.1 uncultured Cytophagia bacterium | reverse complement strand
TAAATTTTAAATAAAAGTAAACACATTAGAAATCAAAGTAAAACAGGAAGATAAATTTAAGAAAAATTTAGAAGTCACATTAACAAAAGAAGAATTACAGCCTTATTTGGATAAAATCTATCGTGAATATCAGAAAAAGGTACAACTGGAAGGTTTTCGTAAGGGTAAAGTTCCTATTTCATTAATCAAAAAAATGTTTGGGTCGGTTATTGAAGAAGAAGCCGTCGATAAGGCCTTTGATGAGATTTACAAAGAAGTTATCAGGAAAGAAAATTTGAAACCGGTAGCGCCGGCTACTTTAAACAATTATGAACGTCTCCCGGAAGGTGGCGTTAAATTCACCCTCAGTGTGGAAGTAGAGCCAGAAATTGAATTAAAAAAATACAAGGACCTGACAGTTGAAAAAGAAATCTATGAAATCGATGATGAAGACGTTGAGCTGGCTTTGCAGGATATTCGTGAACAGATGGCCGTAATGAACACAATTGAAGATGGTGCGAAAGAGAACCATTTCATCGTGGCCGATTTCCAGGAACTGGATGAGTCTGGCGTTCCTGTAATTGGCAAAAAATTTGAAGATCGATATGTGCAGTTAAAGGCAGATGATTTTACCCGAGAATTGACCGATCAGCTTATCGGGGTCAAACCGGGTGAAACTCGAAGAGTCAAATTGACCGTAGAAGGAAAAGATAATCACGAAACGAAATACTACAACGTAATGGTCAAAGAAGTAAAGGAAAAACATTTGCCGGAATTAGATGACGAGTTAGCAAAAGATCTGGGGAATTTTTCCAATCTTGATGAGCTAAAAGAAGATTTACGCAGGCGACTGACCGAGGAGGAAGAGAGAAAGTCAAGGGATTATTTGCGTCATGCCATTATTGATGAGATCATAAAACAGAATCCGTTTGATTTGCCCGAAAAAATGGTGGAAACGGCCCTGAATCGACTTTATGAGGATAGCAAAAAACAGGAAAAGCAGGAAATTTCCAGAGAAGAATTTAATGAAAAAATGCGCGCCAATGTCATCTGGAATCTAAAATGGATGTTAATTAAAGAAAAAATTGTTGAATTGGAAAATATTCAGGTCACTGATGAAGATATTAACCAGTACCTGGAGAAAATAGCCCGAGAACGCAATCTGGATGTAAATGAATTAAAAAGAAAGATCCAAAATCCTCAAACTCTATCACGTGTGAAATTTGACTTATTGGAAGACAAGGTGATAGATTTCTTAATCCAACATTCTAAAATAAAGGAAAGAAAAATCACTAAAAAGGACCTTGAAAAAGCCAGACAATTAACAGCAACCGTTTAATTTAAATTTAGAAAGAGAATTATGTCTATGGGATTAGTACCAATTGTAATTGAACAGACCGGACGGGGAGAAAGAGCGTATGATATTTTCTCCCGACTTCTCAAAGAACGTATCATTTTCATTGGCACCGCTATCGATGACACGGTAGCCAGCCTCATTATTGCACAATTACTGTTCCTCGAAGCCGAAGACCCGGAGAAGGATATTTACCTTTATATCAATTCACCGGGTGGATATGTTTCTGCCGGGTTGGCCATTTATGATACCATGCAGTATGTAAAACCCGATGTTCGCACTTACTGCATGGGACAGGCTTCAAGCATGGGGGCGGTGCTTCTGGCGGCCGGTGCCAAAGGCAAACGTTATGCTTTACCTCATGCCCGAATTATGATTCATCAGCCACTCGGTGGTGCCCAGGGACAAGCCTCCGATATTGAAATTCATGCCAAGGAAATTTTAACTCTACGTGAAAAATTAAACGAGATTCTATCCTTTCACACCGGTCAGGACATAAAAAAGATTGCCAAAGATACAGATCGCAATTTCTTTATGTCGGCTTATGAAGCAAAAGAATACGGGCTCATCGACGAAGTCATTGAACGTAAAGGTCTGTCGCGTGAAAAGAAGGAAATGAAAGAAAAAGTGAAAAGGTAAGGTGAGCAAAGTGGCTGATCGATATAAAAATCAAAAGTTGTTTGTTTGTTCTTTTTGTGGAAAAAATTCCAATCAGGTGGATTGTATAGTCACCGGGCCGGATGTTTATATTTGTAATGAATGTGTAAGAACGGCCAGCGATATTATCCGGGAAGATTTTTTAAGACGCAATAAACCGTATCAAAATGAAAACTTTTTGCCAGCCGATATTAAGAAAGTTCTGGATGATTATGTGATTGGACAGGAAGATGCCAAAAAGAAGCTGTCGGTAGCGGTTTATAATCATTACAAGCGCATTCGTTCACTGGACAATTTTGATGACGTGGAACTGGAGAAAAGCAATATTTTACTGATTGGTCCCACTGGAACAGGAAAAACTTTATTGGCCCAAACTCTGGCCCGTTTTTTACAGGTACCTTTTACCATAGCCGATGCCACCACACTCACTGAGGCTGGATATGTAGGTGAAGATGTGGAAAACATTCTGGTGCGCTTGCTTCAGGCAGCCGATTATGACGTGGAAAAAGCCGAACGAGGGATTGTCTATATCGATGAAATTGATAAAATTGCCCGCAAGGATGGCAACCCCTCCATTACTCGCGATGTTTCTGGCGAGGGTGTGCAGCAGGCTCTGTTAAAATTGCTCGAAGGTACCATCGCAGCCGTTCCACCTAAAGGGGGCAGGAAACATCCTGAACAGAATTTGATCAACATCGACACAAAGAATATCCTATTTATCTGTGGTGGCGCCTTTGTGGGATTAGAGAATATTATTCGGGCACGCATCGGTAAAACCATGATGGGTTTTGGCGCCGAAATTAAAACCAAAAAGGATGAAAGTCTGAGTGCGATTCTCTCTAAAGTTGAGCCCGAAGATCTGCTAAAATTTGGTTTAATTCCAGAATTGATCGGGCGGTTACCGGTGATCGCTGTACTCGATGAACTGGATGAAGATGCTTTACTGGCCATTCTTGAAAGACCCAAAAATGCACTTACCAAACAATATAAACGTCTGTTTGAACTGGATGGCGTAGAATTGGAGTTTGAACCTGAAGCTTTACGAGAAATTGTTCGCATGGCCAAAAGAAGAGGAACCGGCGCCCGTGCCCTGCGCTCCATTTTTGAAGACATCATGTTGAACTTAATGTATGAAATTCCGTCTCGGAGAGAAATTAAACATTGTTTAATCACCAGAGATGTGGTTCTCAAGAATCAGGAACCCATTTTCACATACAAGGAACTGAAAAAACGCGCTTAATTAATCATTCAATTTTTACCATTAAAATCTTCCCCCTTTCTTTGTGAAGAGGTGGGGAGATTTTTTAGTTTTTAGGGGTTATTTATGTACAGAATTGAACGAGATGATACAGTTATTGAAGTAAATAATCGACTACCTGTTTTACCTTTGAAAGATGTGATCATCTTTCCCTATATGCTGTTTCCACTGCTTATCGGTCGGGAATCTTCTTTGAAGGCTATCGAAGAATCTATGCTATTTGATAAAATCATTTTTCTTACCGCGCAAAAAGATAGCACTAAAGAAGAGCCTTCGAAAGAGGATTTGTATCGTGTGGGGGTTGTAGCCCGGGTGATTCAAGCCTTAAAGTTACCCAATGGCCTTATAAAGGTTCTGGTGGAGGGATTAGTACGAGCTCGCATCCGCCGTTTCATGAGTATTGACGATCACCTTCAGGCTCGCATCGAGGTTATTGAGGAAAGCGATGAGGTAACCACCAGAATCCAGGCTAAAGTCCGACGCCTGGAATCGCTGTTTCGCGATTATGTTCGACTTAATCGCCATCTACCCGATGAAATTTTATTAAGCGTTGAAAATAACATTGAGCATCCACAACGTTTTGCTGATTTCGTTGCTGCACATATTCAAAAGAGCTTAAAAACCAAACAGCGTCTCCTGGAAATAACCAATATAGACAACCAGCTTCTGGAATTGATTAAATTACTGGAATCGGAGCTGGAAATTTTAGAACTGGAAAAAGACCTGGAAGAGCGCGTTCGTGGGCGGATTCAAAAATCGCAGCGACACATCTATTTGCAGGAACAGATGCGGGCTATTCAGGAAGAACTTGGCGAAGAGTTAGAACTGGATGGTGAGTTTAATTTTCTCAGTGAAAAGATTCGTAAAGCAAAAATGCCCAAACACGCCGAAGAAAAAGCTTATGAAGAATTCGAAAAGCTGCGTAACACACCGCCATTTTCTCCAGAGGCCACTGTAATTCGCAATTATCTGGACTGGCTGTTAGCCGTCCCCTGGAATCAAAAAACCAAAGATAATCTGGATATCAATAAAGCACGACGCATTCTTGATGAGGATCATTACGGCCTGGAAAAGGTCAAAGAACGCATTCTGGAGCACCTGGCGGTTTTGAAATTATCCAAGAAGATGAAGGGGCCTATACTTTGCTTTGTAGGACCCCCCGGAGTTGGCAAAACCTCCCTGGGTAAGTCCGTAGCACGCGCCATGGGACGCAACTTCGTTCGAGTCTCCCTGGGGGGTGTACGGGATGAAGCTGAAATACGGGGTCATCGGCGTACCTACATTGGCTCCATGCCGGGCAAAATCATTCAGTGCATGAAAAAAGCCAAAACCAAAAATCCGGTCTTTCTGCTGGATGAAGTGGATAAAATGAGTATGGATTTTCGCGGCGACCCTTCTGCTGCACTTCTGGAGGTTCTGGATCCTGAACAAAACCATGCTTTTAGTGACCATTACCTGGAGGTGGATTATGATTTATCGCAGGTCTTGTTTATAACCACGGCGAATTTACAGAGTCAGATTCCGGAGCCCCTGCAGGATCGCATGGAAATTTTAAACATCCCCGGGTATCTTGAGCATGAAAAAGTGGCCATTGCCCGGGATTATTTGATCCCCAAATTGCTCAAACAGCACGGTTTAAAGCCTTCTTATTTGAAATTTGAAGACGATGCCATTCGCGGCATCATCCGTTTGTACACACGGGAAGCCGGGGTTCGTAACCTGGAACGTGAGCTGGCCGCCATTTGTCGAAAAGTTGCCAAAGAGATTGTTGAATCCGGCCAAAACAAAAAATTGGTAATCACACGAGAAGATCTGGAAAAATATCTGGGCATCGCCAAATATGCTGAACGCCCGCTGGAACATGAAAACCTCATGGGTGCCGCCATTGGTCTGGCCTGGACCCGGTATGGTGGGGATATTTTGCAAATTGAAGTCAATCTCATGCCTGGTAAGGGGGAACTGGTGTTAACCGGAAAACTGGGTGATGTGATGAAAGAATCGGCGCGGGCGGCACTTTCTTATGCAAGGACTAATGCCAAAAAATTGGGCATTAACCACGAGTTCTGGAAAGACAGCGACATTCATATTCATATTCCTGAGGGAGCTACGCCTAAAGATGGCCCTTCGGCAGGGATCACCATGGCTGTGGCATTGATTTCAGCTCTGACACAAAAGTGGGTGAAAAAAGAAGTAGCCATGACCGGGGAAATCACACTGCATGGCAACGTTCTGGCTGTGGGTGGATTAAATGAAAAACTTCTGGCCGCACAAAGATATGGAATTAAATATGTAATCATCCCAAAAGAAAATGAAAAAGAACTGGTAGAAATCAACGAAGCGGTTAAAAAAGGTTTGAAACTCATCCCGGTAAAAACCATGGACGAAGTTCTGCGCGAAACTCTGATCCAATCAGAATGAAAAAGGTCGAGGCAGAATTTGTCAAAAGCGTCACCAGAATTGATGAATTGCCTAAACAGAGACTTAAAGAGATTGCTTTTGCGGGTAGATCCAATGTGGGCAAATCAAGCCTGATAAATTCTTTGTTGCAAAAAAAGAATTTAGCCAAAACCAGTTCTACACCTGGCAAAACAAGACAGTTGAATTATTTCCGCATTAATCGACAATTTTATTTTGTGGATTTACCGGGTTACGGGTATGCGAAAGTTTCAACTCAGGAAAGACAAAAATGGAAACAACTTATTGAGCAATATTTCCGTGAAAGTAAGGACCTTAAAGGTGTGGTTTCTATCGTCGATTGTCGCATTGGTGCCACAGAACTGGATTTACAACTTCTGGAATGGCTCAAAAGTCTGAATATTCCGGCTATTGTAGTAGCCACCAAATCGGACAAATTATCTCGATCGGCCATGTTACAACAAATAAGGAAATTAACCGAACAGTTGCAATATTACACACAAAATGAAATCATCCCCTATTCATCTGTAACCGGGATGGGTAAAAAAGAATTGTGGAAAGCCATTTTAACTTTACTGGAGTAACGAACTATGAGAGAACGTCTTTTTACCCCGGGGCCTACTCAAGTACCTGAACGTGTGCAGGTGGCCATGTCCAATCCACTGGTTCACCACAGAAGTTCAGCTTTTAAAGAGATTTTTGTAGAAGTGCTGGATGGTTTGAAATACTTTTTCCAGACACAGGGAGAAATTGTGGTGTTTACTTCCTCGGGTACTGGCGCCATGGAAGCCAGCGTGGTAAATTTGTTGTCTGTGGATGATCCGGTGCTTACCATTGCAGGAGGTAAATTTGGTGAAAGATGGACGCATTTGTGCCGTACGTATGGAGCCAAGACCTATTCAATTGACGTACCGTGGGGGGAAGCGGTGAATCCCGCCCGGGTGGAGGAGTTTTTAAAACAACATCCCGAAATCGTGTCAGTATTTATCACACACAGCGAGACTTCAACCGGTGTAGCCAATGATATTAAGGCCATTGCCGAAATTGTTCACAAACATTCCGATGCCCTCATAGTGGTGGATGCCATTACCTCCGCTGGCGTGCTACCCTTTAAAATGGACGAATGGGGTATTGATGTGGCGGTCACCGGTTCTCAAAAAGGGCTGATGATTCCACCAGGACTGGCAGCCGTGGCTCTGAATCATCGAGCCTTGCAAAAGGCGAAAACTTCTAACCTTCCTAAATTTTATTTCTCATTTGAAAAAGAACTGGAAGCCCAGAAAAATCAGACTACAGCCTGGACGCCTGGCATAACCCTGTTTATGGGTTTGCGAGAAGCCTTGCGCATGATTCGTGAACGTGGTCTGGAAAACATGTGGGCGAAATATGCCCTGCTGGCACATGCTACCCGTCAGGGTGTGCTGGCCATGGGGTTGGAACTTTTTGCCAAATCCCCTTCCGATTCCCTGACAGCCGTAAAAATTCCGGATTCTATTCCGGGACTGGAATTTGTTCAGCATTTACGCAATAAATACGGCATCACGGTGGCTGGTGGTCAGGGGCCTCTTAAAGGCAAGATCTTCCGCATTGCCCACATGGGCTATTACGATGCCCTGGATATGGTGTCTATGGCTTCGGCGCTGGAAATGGCTCTGGCCGATTATGACTGGCAGGTGGAGCCGGGTGCCGGGGTCTGTGCTGTTCAGAAAATTTTCATGGAAAACAATTCAAACAATCCGTCTTAATCATGGCAGGTAAAAAAGTACTCATCACCGATCCGGTAGCAGAAGTTTGCCCCACCATTTTACAGGAACAGGGGCTGGATGTGGATTTGCGGACTGGTTTAACAGCGCAACAAATCGGGCAGATTATCGAACCCTATCATGGATTAATTGTGCGCAGTGGCACCAGAGTGACTGCGGAAATTATTGAGAGGGCGCACAATTTACAGGTCATTGGCCGTGCCGGAGTGGGCGTGGATAATATCGATGTGACAGCCGCCACCCGACACAACATTGCTGTATTAAACGCAGCCAGTGCTAACACCATTTCGACCGCTGAACATACTCTGGCATTGATGCTCGCTCTGGCAAGAAAAATTCCCCAGGCTCATCAATCACTGATGGAAGGCCGATGGGAACGCAGCAAATTTAAAGGGGTTGAATTGTTTGGTAAGACGCTGGGGATTGTGGGATTGGGCAAAGTGGGCCGTGAAGTGGCGAAGC